>CBFGOD010000090.1:0-12384 GCA_965650295.1 uncultured Shinella sp.
ATGGCGCGGCCGCCTTCGACGGAACCGGTGAAGTTGACGAAATCGAAGGCGTTGCCTGCGATCAGCGCCGAGGTCGTGTCATGGTCGAGGAAGACGTTCTGGAAGACATCTTCCGGCACGCCGGCCTCGTTGAAGGCGCGCACGAGGCGCTCGCCGACGAGCAGCGTCTGGGCGGCATGCTTGATGATCACGACATTGCCGGCCATCAGCGCAGGCGCAATCGTGTTGATCGCCGTCATATAGGGGTAGTTCCACGGCGCGATGACGAAGACAACGCCATGGGCTTCGCGCTCGATGCGGCGCTCGAAGCGTTCGCTGTTTTCGATGACGATCGGCGCCAGCGACGAGCCGGCGATCTCGGCGACATAGTTGGAGCGCTCGTTGAAGCCCTTGAATTCACCGCCGTAACGGACCGGACGGCCCATCTGCCAGGCGATTTCCGGCACGATCTCGTCGGCCATCTCGTTGACGCGGGCAACACCCTTCAGCACGAGCTGGATACGGTCTTCCAGCGGACGCTTGGCCCAGGCCTTCTGCGCCTTCTTGGCGCGAGCCACGGCGTCCTGAGCGGCCGCCAGCGGCATCGCCTCACGCTCGGCATAAACCGAGCCATCCACGGGGGATATGCATTTGATCACAGTCATGATCGACTTCCTGTTTCCGATATGAATTTTCGCGCCGGACAATAGCCGATCCAGCCACGCGGCAAATATCCCTGGAGGGTTATGCGCCGGGGCCGGTTCGACCTTGACTGGCTTGAGCCTTACGCTCTCTCGAAGCCGCGCGCCACCTCCCAGTCGGTGATGCGACGATCGTACTCTTCCTGCTCCCATTCGGCAGCGCGGACATAGTGGTCCACGACGTCGTCGCCGAAGGCTTCGCGCAGCATCTTGGAGTCCTTCAGTGCCGCGGAAGCGCCGCGCAACGTCTTCGGGATCTCGCGGATGTCCTTGCCGCCATAGGCGTCTCCGACGAAGGGCGCTTCAAGCTCCAGCTTTTCCTCGATACCGGCAATGCCGGCCGCGATCAGTGCCGCCATTGCGAGATAGGGGTTGAGATCCGAGCCGCCGACGCGGCACTCGATACGGATGCCCTTGGTGCCCTCGCCGCACAGGCGATAGCCTGCGGTGCGGTTGTCCTTGCTCCACACGGCCTTGGTCGGCGCGAAGGTGCCGGCGACGAAGCGCTTGTAGGAGTTGATGTAGGGCGCGAGGAAATAGGTGATCTCGCTGGCATGGGCGAGCAGGCCGGCGACATAGTTCCGCATCAGGTCGGACATGCCGTATTTGGCGCCCTTGTCGAAGAACTTCGCTTCCTTGCCATCCAGCGTCCAGAGCGACTGGTGGATATGCGAGGAGGAGCCGGCGGCGGAATAGTTCCACTTGGCGAGGAAGGTCACGGACTTGCCGCGCTGCCAGGCGATTTCCTTGGTGGCGTTCTTGATGATCGAGTGCCGGTCGGCCATCGTGAGGGCCTCGGCATAACGCACGTTGATCTCCTCCTGGCCGGCCGAGGCCTCGCCCTTGGAGTTTTCGACGGGGATGCAGGCGCCCTGCAGGCCGTTGCGCAGCGCGCGCATCACGTCCTCTTCCTTGGTGGTCTGGAAGATGTGGTAATCCTCGTTATAGCCCGAGGCGAGACGCAGGTCGCGGTAGCCGCTTTCGCGGGCATCATCGAAGGACTGGTCGAAAAGGAAGAATTCCAGTTCGCTGGCCATGAAGGCCTTGAGGCCCATGGCCTCCAGGCGTTTGACCTGCTTCTTGAGGATGGCGCGCGGCGAATGCGGCACTTCCTCATGGGTGTGGTGGTCGAGCACGTCGCAGAGCACGAGCGCGGTGCCTTCGAGCCAGGGCAGCTTGCGCAGCGTGGCGAGGTCCGGCTTCATCGTATAGTCGCCATAACCGGCGGCCCAGCTCGTCGACTTGTAGCCGGAGACGGTCTCCATCTCCATGTCGGTGGCGAGCAGATAGTTGCAGCTATGGGTTTCTTCATAAGCGCTTTCGACGAAATATTCCGCCTGGAAACGCTTGCCCATGAGACGACCCTGCATGTCGACGAGGCAGGCGAGAACGGTGTCGATGCGGCCCTCGGCAACATCCTTCTTCAGATCATCGAATGTGTAAGTCATGCTCATGGTCTTTGGTCCCAGCAATGTGCCCGGCATATCCGTGCATCGTTCGGAAATGGAAACGGGGGCCGCAGGCGCGGCCCCCGCGCTATTCAAGAGGATCAGACCTGACCGACAGCCTTTTCGGCGGCGGCGATCTCGGCCTTGCGGCGCACGACTTCGTCGCCGATCGGCGGGCCTTTGAAGCGACGGCTTTCAAAGCCGAACCAGATGACCGCCGTCAGCACCAGGAAGCCGACGGTGATGTAGAGCGCCCAGTCGTTCGGCGGCTGGATGCCGAGGATGAAGATCAGCGCCATGGCGATGATCGACAGGATCGCGAACAGCTTGAAGACGCCCTCGCCAAGGTTCCACGGACCCATCTTGTCCCATTTCGAGGTGCCCCAGGCGAAGAGGCCGAGCGCGATCGGGATCGCGAAGGAGAAGAACAGGAAGATGACCGTGCACGAGACGACGACGGTATAAACCGGCGTTTCGCCGATGGAGACGAGCGACGAACCCCAGACGAACAGGACCGAGAGGATCGAGCCCGTCCAGATGGCGGCGACCGGCGTGCGATAGTTCGGGCTGACCTTCGACAGGCCGCGCGAGAACGGCAGGCCGCCGTCACGCGAGAAGGCGAAGATCATGCGCGAAACCGAGGTGACCGTGGCAAGACCGCACAGCCACTGGGCGATCAGGATGAGGAAATAGAGCACGTCCTTGAGCGCCGGGTTCACCTGCGTGTCCATCGCCCAGAAGAAGACGTTCCAGCCCTGCGCGGCAGCGGCTGCCATGCCATCCGTCGTCGTACCGTCGGCATTCGTGACCGAACCGGGGATCATCAGAACGAAGGAGCACAGCATGATGTAGCCGAACAGTGCCGACCACAGAACGGAGGAGACCATGCCGCGCGGAACCGAGGTCGCCGCCTTGACGGTTTCTTCCGACGTATGCGCCGAGGCGTCATAGCCGGTGATCGTGTAGATCGGCAGAAGCAGGCCGAGCAGGAACACCCAGGTGCCCGAATTTTCCGGCCAGACATTGCCGCCGGCAGCACCGGAGAAGTTCGAGAAGGTGAAGAGGCGGCCGATGTCGTAGCTGTCGGCGGCTGCAAGGCACACGATGGCCAGCAGGATCGACGTCACGAAGATCAGGTAGCCCGAGAAGTCCGTGAGCTTGGCGGTGAGGCCGATACCCATGTGGTTCACGAGCGCCTGGGCGCCGGTGATGACAGCCAGGAAGATGATCCGGGTGACCGTCGTATCTTCCATGCCGAAATACGGCGTGCCGAACGAGCCCATGAAGAAGTAATAGGTGCCGACATTGATGGCGCCGAGAACGGTCACGAGGCCGAGCAGGTTGAACCAGGCGGTCAGCCAGCCGGTGAAGCGGTTGCCGAGGATGGAGCCCCAGTGATAGAGGCCGCCGGCCGTCGGATAGGCAGAGCTGATCTGCGCCATCGCAACGGCAAAGACGAGCGAAATGAAGCAGCCGACCGGCCAGCCAATGCCGATCGCGGCGCCCCCCGCGCCCGATGTCGCCTGCGCCAGCGAGTTGATGCCGCCGGAGAGAATGCAAATGATCGAGAAGGAGACGGCAAAGTTCGAGAACTGGCTCATGCGCCGCTCGAGTTCCTGCGCATAACCCATCGAATGCAGAACCTGCATATCGTCGTGTTTATCGTTATCGGAATAGTCTGACATGTTTTTCCCCTGTATCGACTGGTCCCGGGCGGAATTGCCGGGGGCCGCCTGTGTCTGAGGCCCACGAAATGCGTGGGATATGCGCCGCGGCCATGCCGCTCCCCGGGTCTTCTTCTTGATTATGCGGCAGGAATGCTCTCGCTGAGCAGCCCCGCCAGATAGTCGGCCACGACCCCCTGGCCGACTTCGTCTCGAATGAGGTCGTTTCTGACCTCGATCATCACATTGGGCAGGCCGTTTGCAAGGCCATGTTCCCGAAGCGTATGCGTGACACCGTCTTCCGGCCCGTAAGGCTCGTTGCGGCGAACGGTATAGAGGCCCGCCGTCCGGGCGGCGGCCAGCATGCCATCGGCGACGCGCGTATCGGCATCGTGCAGAATGCCGATCTCGACGTCGCGCGGTTTGCCGAAATAGACGGGCGTGAAACTGTGCATGGTCACGATGACCGGCGCCCTGCCCTCGGTGATTCTGCTCTGCACGAGCCCGGCGAGCTTCTCGCGAAACGGCAGGTAGAGCGCTTCGGTGCGGGCATCGCGTGCCGCCTGGTCGAGCCCGGCATTGCCGGGCACGTCGAAGACCTCGCTCTTTTCCGGCATGGCGGCCGGCGATTCCGGCGGGCGGTTGCAATCATAGACGAGGCGGGAAAAACGCTGAAAAATCAGCGATGCATCAAGGCTTTTCGCCATGCGGCGGGCAACGGCGAGCGCACCGGGATCCCAGGCGATATGGCTGGCCAGCGCCTCCTGCGAGAGGCCGAGTGTGCCGAGCGATTTGGGCAGAAGGCGTGACGCATGCTCGCAGACGAGAATGATCCGGCCGCGGGCAGACGCGTTTTCAAGGGCGACGGGGTCGCCCTCCTCTCCAGTCAGAATTCCCATAGCCTGATCCCCTCGACCGGCTTTTTTCGTTAATGAAAAGAATTCTTCACAGATTTGCCGGTGTCAACGGGGTTGTGAAAAAATCTCTTCAAAAAAACATTTGACTCGAATTGTGACAGCGCGTTTTATCTTGAAAAACCCCGGCAAAGACCGGGGCGCAGGGGAACAATTTGACGCTCAACCAAGCATCCATGACGGTGTCGGATGTGATCGGTGCGCATTTCGACGCGTTGACACGCGCAGAAAAGCAGCTTGCCGCATCACTGCTCGACAATTACCCCGTCTCCGGCCTCGGCAGCATCACGACGGTCGCGGAAAACGCCGGCGTGTCGACGCCGACGGTTGCGCGCATGGTGCAGAAGCTCGGCTTCCGCGGTTTCCCGGATTTTCAGGCCCGCCTGCATCACGAGCTGGAAGCGACGCTATCAAATCCGATCAGCAAACATGACCGCTGGGCCGCCAATGCGCCGGGCACGCATATCCTCAACCGCTTCGCCGACGCGATCATGACCAACCTGCGCCAGACGCTCTCGCAGGTGGAAACCGCCGAATTCGACGGCGCGGCCGCCCTTCTCGCAGATCGCCAGCGCAGCATCTACATCATCGGCGGCCGCATCACGAAGGCGCTGGCCGAGTATCTGTTCACCCATCTCCAGGTCATCCGGCCGAACGTCACCCAGATCGCCTCCAATCCCAGTTCCTGGCCGCATTACGTGCTGAACATGAAGGCCGGCGACGTGCTGGTGATCTTCGATATCAGGCGCTACGAGCAGGAGATGGAGACGCTCGGCCGGGTGGCCCGCGAGCGCGGCATCGAGATCATCCTGTTCACGGACCAGTGGGCCTCCCCCGTCGCCAAGGCCGCTGCCAAAATCTTTCGCGTGCATATCGAGGCGCCTTCGGCCTGGGACTCGTCCGTCGTGACGCTGTTCATCGCCGAGGCGCTGATCGAAGCCGTCCAGAGCTCGGGCTGGGAGGAAACCAGCGACCGAATGAAGACGCTGGAGGGCCTCTTCGAGGCCAGCCGGCTTTTTCGCAAACCCCGGCCGGAGGTCCCCGGCAAGTCCTGACAGTCAGACAAAAAAACCGAAACAAAACTGTCACATAACGTTCATATGCCCGCAGTATCAGCTTCGCCGAAGTTGACTGACACACCAAAGGAGAACACCCGTGATGTCATCTACGAAACGTCTGCTTTCGCTCTCCACCGCGATCGCGATCGCGCTGCCTTCGCTCGCTTTCGCCGAGCCGAGCGCCGAGCTGATCGAAGCTGCCAAGAAAGAAGGCATGCTGACGACGATCGCGCTGCCGCACGATTGGTGCGGTTACGGTGACGTCATTGCCTCCTTCAAGGCGAAGTATCCGGAAATCCAGGTCAACGAACTGAACCCGGACGCCGGCTCGGCCGACGAAATCGAAGCCATCAAGGCCAACAAGGACAACAAGGGCCCGCAGTCGCCCGACGTGATCGACGTCGGTCTCGCCTTCGGCCCGCAGGCCAAGGCCGAAGGCCTGCTGCAGCCGTACAAGGTCTCTACCTGGGACGAAATCCCGGATACCGTCAAGGACGCCGAAGGCTACTGGTACGGCGACTACTACGGCGTCATGTCGCTGCTGGTGAACAAGGACCTCGTTGCCAACACCCCGAAGGACTGGGCTGACCTCCTGAAGCCGGAATATGCCGGTCAGGTCGCTCTCGCCGGTGACCCGCGCGCCTCCAACCAGGCCATCCTCGGCGTTCTCGCCGCCGGTCTCGGCAAGGGTGCAAAGGCTGGCAAGGAAGCCGGTGAAGCTGGTCTCGCCTACTTCGCAGAGCTGAACAAGGCCGGCAACTTCGTTCCGGTCATCGGCAAGTCCGGCACGCTCGCCCAGGGCTCGACCCCGATCGTGATCGCCTGGGACTACAACGCTCTCGGCTGGGCCAAGACGCTGAACGGCAACCCGCCGACCGAAGTCGTCGTTCCCGCCTCGGGCGTTCTCGCCGGCGTTTACGTTCAGGGCATCTCGGCCTACGCGCCGCACCCGAACGCCGCCAAGCTGTGGATGGAGCACCTCTACTCCGACGAAGGTCAGCTCGGCTGGCTGAAGGGCTATTGCCACCCGACCCGCTTCAACGCCATGGTCAAGGCCGGCAAGGTTCCGCAGGACCTGATCGACGCTCTGCCGCCGGCAGCATCCTATGAAAAGGCCTACTTCCCGACGCTCGAGGAAGTTGATGCCAACAAGGCTGCCGTCACCGCGGAATGGGACAAGGTCGTCGGCGCGAACGTGCAGTAAACGACATCCTTCGTCGCCCCCGCTCGTTGGCCCGGGCGACGAATGCGGTATGCCAATGACGGCAACCCATCAGAGGGTTTCTTAATGTCATCAGACAGTTCAGCCGCCAGACCGCCGGCACGGGAGCCCTTCCGCCTCCCGCTGCATTGGCTTGGCGCGGCACCGTTCGCGATCTTCGTCCTGCTGTTCCTGATCATGCCGACGATGCGCATCGTCATCGGGGCCTTCCAGACGCCTGATGGCAGCTTCACCCTGGAAAACATCCAGGGTCTCTTCACGACGTCGATCCTCTCGGCCTACTGGATCTCGATCAAGATCTCCATCGCATCTGCGCTTCTCGGCTGCCTGATCGGCTTTTCCGTTGCCGCCGCCGCAGTCCTCGGCGGCCTGCCGAAATGGATTCGTGGTCCGCTTCTGACCTTTTCCGGCGTCGCCTCCAACTTCGCCGGCGTGCCGCTCGCCTTCGCCTTTCTCGCGACGCTCGGCCCGGTCGGCCTGCTCACGGTGTTCCTGAAGACCCAGATCGGCATCGACCTGCGCGCGCTCGGCTTCAACATCCTGTCCTTCTGGGGCCTGACGGTCACTTACCTGTTCTTCCAGATCCCGCTGATGATCCTCATCATCACGCCCGCCCTCGATGGCCTGAAGCGCGAATGGCGCGAAGCCGCGCAGATCCTCGGCGCCACCAATGCCCAGTACTGGCGCATGGTCGCCTTCCCGATCCTGCTGCCGTCCTTCCTCGGCACGCTGGCGCTGCTTTTCGCCAATGCCTTCGGCGCCGTCGCCACCGCTATCGCGCTCACCGGCTCCTCGCTCAACATCGTGCCGATCCTGCTCTTCGCGCAGATCCGCGGCGACGTGCTCGGCAATCCGCATCTCGGCTATGCGCTCGCCTTCGGCATGATCGTCGTCACGGGCATCGCCAACACGATCTACATCTGGCTGCGCGCCCGCAGCGAAAGGTGGCTGAAATGAAGAAGTTCTGGGCCTGGGGCGCCCTCATTTTCGGGCTGCTCTATTTCATCCTGCCGCTCGTCGGCATGACCAACTTCTCGCTGAAGATGCGCCGCGGCGTCTATTCGCTGGATGCCTATGCCGTCGTGCTCGGCGATCCGCGCTTCCAGGAGACGTTCACCTATTCGATCCTGATGGCGCTCGCGACCATCGTCTTCGGCGTGCTGCTCGTCGTGCCCACCGCTTACTGGGTGCGCCTGAAGCTGCCGGGTCTTCGCCCCTATATCGAGTTCGTCACGCTCCTGCCGCTGGTCATCCCGGCCATCGTCATCGTCTTCGGCTATATCAGGCTCTACAACACCTCGAGCTGGCTGCCGCTGACCGGCACGACGACCGGCACGAACATCCTGCTGATGTTCGGCTATGCAACGCTGGCCCTGCCCTACATGTACCGCTCGGTCGATACCGGCCTGCGCTCGATCGACATCGCAACGCTGACCGAAGCCGCCCAAAGCCTCGGCGCCGGCTGGATGACGATCCTTGCCAAGATCATCCTGCCGAACGTGCTGGTCGCGGTTCTCTCCGGCGCCTTCCTGACCTTCGCCATCGTCATCGGCGAGTTCACCATGGCGGCCCTCCTCAACCGCCCGGCCTTCGGCCCCTACATGCAGCTGCTCGGCGCCAACCGCGCCTATGAGCCGGCGGCGCTCGCGGTCATGTCCTTCGCCTTGACCTGGGGTTGCCTCGGCCTGATCCAGCTTGTTTCCCGTTTCCAGAAGGGCGCGCAAAGCCCCGCCTAAGGACCTTTCATGAGCTTCCTCAACCTCACCAGCATCCAGAAGTCCTTCGGCCCCGTGCAGGTCGTGAAAGACTTCAACATGGCCATCGAGAAGGGCGAATTCGTCTCGTTCCTCGGCCCGTCAGGCTGCGGCAAGACCACGGTCCTGCGCATGATCGCCGGTTTCGAGACACCCTCGGGCGGCACGATCACCATCAACGGCAAGAGCCAGGCGAACCTGCGCCCCAACCAGCGCAATATCGGCATGGTGTTCCAGGCCTATGCGCTGTTCCCCAACATGAACGTCGCCGAAAACGTCGCCTTCGGCCTCAAGGTCGCCGGCCGTCCGAAGGCGGAGATCGACCAGCGCGTCAAGGAAATGCTCGGCCTCATCAAGCTCGATCATCTCGCCGACCGCTATCCCTACCAGATGTCCGGTGGCCAGCAGCAGCGCGTGGCGCTAGCCCGCGCGCTCGCCCCCAAGCCGCAGGTCCTGCTGCTCGACGAACCGCTCTCGGCGCTCGACGCCAAGATCCGCGTGTCGCTGCGCGAAGAAATCCGCATGATCCAGCAGCAGCTCGGCATCACCACGGTCTTCGTCACGCATGACCAGGAAGAGGCGCTGTCGATCTCCGACCGCATCGTCGTCATGAATGCCGGCAAGGCCGACCAGATCGGTGCGCCTGCGGAAATCTACAACCGCCCGGCCACCCGCTTCGTCGCGAATTTCGTCGGCACGCTGAACCTCATCGAAGCCAAGGTCGTCGATCCCGCCTCCAACCGCATCTCGATCGGCGACCAGGGCGTGACGCTGCGCGAACCGCTCGGCAATGCAAAGGTCGGCGACACGATCTCGCTGGCGCTGCGTCCGGAGGCCGGTTCGATCGCCCCCGATGCCAAGGGCGATACCGCGCTGACCGGCGAGGTCGTCTCCTCCAACTTCCTCGGTTCGGTCATCCGCACCCGCATGAAGGTCGGCACCGCGGTCATCTCGTTCGACATGTTCAACAGCCCCGGCCTCGTGCCGCCGGCCGTCGGCGAGACCGCGACCCTGCGCTTCACCGCAACCGACCTGCTGATCATCCGCGACTAAGCAATTCCAGCAAAAGCGTGCAACGGTTTTGCGTCCGGAATTGCGTAGCAAAAACGAACATTTTCCAAGTCTTTCCCGAGACTTGGAAAAATCTGTCGTGAATTGCCGTTTTTGCGTCGCCCGCGGATTTGATCCGCGGGCGATTGCTCGTTAATCTTCCATCGTTCTCAGGGCGGGGCGAAACTCCCCACCGGCGGTATCCGGAGCGATCCGGGAGCCCGCAAGCGCCTTCCGCAAATGGAAGGGTCAGCAGATCCGGTGCGATGCCGGGGCCGACGGTTACAGTCCGGATGGAAGAGAGCAAGCAGGAAGACCGCCGTCTCAGGCGGAGCGCCTGCGTGTTCGCCCAAGGGGACCGTTGAAAAATGGCTCAACCCTTGAAAGGCCTTATACATGAATGCGAATGCCACCCCCTCCTCCCGGATCGCCGTCCTGCGCGCCCGCTGGCACGCCGGCATCGTCGACCAGGCGGTCGACTCCTTCGTCGCCGAGTGGAAAGCGCTCGGCGGCCGCGCGGAAGACGTCGATGTGATCGACGTGCCGGGCGCGCTTGAAATCCCGCTGCACGCGCAGCTCCTCGCCCGGACCGGCCAGTACTCCGCCATCCTCGGCGTCGCGCTCGTCGTCGACGGCGGCATCTACCGCCACGACTTCGTCGCAGGAACCGTCGTCGATGCCATCGTCCGCGTCGGCCTCGACACCAATGTGCCGGTGCTCTCGGCCGTGCTGACGCCGCACAATTTCCAGGAATCGGAAGCGCACATCGCCTTCTTCCGCGAGCATTTCGTCATCAAGGGCAAGGAAGCCGCCCACGCCGCGCGCCAGATCATCGACGCCCGCGCCAAGGTGGCCCTCGCCACCGTCGCCTGAATCGATGTGTGAACGGCCGAAATCAATTCGCAAGGATTGGGCGGCAAACCGTTGAAAAGACTCGCAGAGCCCGGCAGTGATGCCGGGCTTTTCTTTTCCAACCCCGCCTTGCAGCCGCCACTGCCGCAGCCCTACCCCTGAATATTCTTCAGATAGATCGACAGAAGCTGGATCTGTGAGGAGATGCCGAGCTTGCGGTAGACGTTGCGCCGGTGGACCTTCACCGTGCCGGTGGAGATGTCGAGCTTGAGGCCGATCGATTCCGAGGAATGGCCCTGCAGCACCAGCTCGATGATCGAGGCCTCGCGATCGGTGAGGTTGAGCTTGCGCCACACCTTATCGGCCTCGCTGACCGGCTCGCTGCGCCGGCCACGCCCCTGCCCCGTCTCGGCGAAGCGCCGGGCGAGATCACTCCAGGCCTGCCGCACGAAGGCGGCGACGAAGGGTTCGGCATCGTTGAGCAGCACGAATTCCTGTGCGGGAAAAACACCGGTCTTTTCGCGGCGCATCAGCGACACCACCACCGTAACGCCATCCGCCACCGGCACGAAGAAGCCGAGCTCTTCCGCAAGGCGGGTCTGCGAGTAGTAGGTGCGATAATATTCGCTCGAGAAGAAGCGGTCGGGCGCGAGCTCGCGCATGCGGAAAACACCGGAGCGGCCGGCGCGCGTGGTGTGGAAGAACGGATCGAGCAGGTAGGGACCGGCCTGGTAGAGCGTCACGAAGATATTGTGGTCTTCGGCCTCGAAGGTGCTGAACAGGTCGATCGGCCGCGCCTTGTCGCGATAGGCGAAAATGACGATGTCGTCGAAACGCACCAGCGCATGCATCATGGCCAGCAGGGTTTCGCCCGTTTGACGGTCGGACCGCTCCGAACCGCTGGTCCAATCGGCAAGCGCCCGGAAAAATGCCGTGAAATCGACCCGCATGGCGTTTTCGCCCCCCGATTTTCCCGCAGGAGGTATTGACCACCGCGGCTCGGATATACTCCTTCCACAGCCAATTTACGGATAAAATACCTCTCTCGGGGTATATACCAACCCGCCAGCGGATGACTAGCTTTGGGAAGACGGTGGCCAAGGCGACACAGAGCGCCCAGAGACCAACAACCGCAGGGAACAGACGTGATATCCGCCCCAACGAACGACATCGAGTTCCGTTCGGTGACCAAGCGCTATGGCGCGGTGACCGCGGTCTCCAACATCAATCTCACGGTGCCGAAAGGCGCCTTCGTCGCCCTGCTCGGCCCCTCCGGCTGCGGCAAGACGACATGTCTGCGCATGATCGGCGGTTTCGAGCAGCCGAGCGAGGGCGAGGTGTTGATCGCGGGCAAGGTCGCCAATGGCGTGCCGGCCTATCGCCGCCCGGTCAACATGGTCTTCCAGCAATATGCGCTTTTCCCGCATTTCGACGTGGAGAAGAACGTCGCCTATGGCTTGAAGCAGCTGCGGCCGAAACTGCCGGCAGCGGAGATATCCCGCAGGGTCGGCGAGGCGCTCGAAATGGTCCGCCTGTCGGGCTTCGCCAAGCGGCGCATCCATGAAATGTCCGGCGGCCAGCAGCAGCGCGTGGCGCTTGCCCGCGCACTGGTCAACAAGCCCTCCGTGCTCTTGCTCGACGAGCCGCTCGCCGCACTCGACAAGAAGCTGCGCACCGCCATGCAGATCGAGTTGCAGACCCTGCAGCGCGATCTCGGCATCACCTTCGTGCTCGTCACGCAT
>CBFGOD010000091.1:0-12333 GCA_965650295.1 uncultured Shinella sp.
GGAGCATCCTTCAGGATCGCCCGTGCGATGCCGATGCGTTGGCGCTCGCCACCCGAAAGCGAAAGGCCGCCATCGCCGACCACGGTCTTGTAGCCATTTGGAAAGGCCCTGATGAAATCGTGGGCGAAGGCGGCGCGCGCCGCCCGTTCGACTGCCTCCATGCCGGCCTCAGGTGCACCGAGGCGGATATTGGCGGCGATTGTGTCGGTGATGAGAAACGTATCCTGAAGGACGATGGAAAAGGTGTCCCGCACCTGTTTCAAGCCGAGATCGCGAAGGTCTGCGCCGTCAATGCGCACAGCACCGGCATCTGCGTCCCAGAAGCGCGTTGCAAGCGCCAGCACGGTACTTTTTCCGGCACCCGACCCGCCGACGAGCGCAGTGGTCGTACCCGCATTTACGGCAAACGCCACGGCATTGAGGCCACCGCCACCGGGATAGCGGAAAACCACATCGTCAAAGCGAACGCCACGCTGATCTCCTTCAAGAACCACGCCTTTGCCCTCGGACAGAGGCTGCATCGAAAGGACGTTGCGGACCTCGCGGGCAGAGCGGGCCACCGTTCGTCCATAGCTCATGAGATCGAGCGCCTCGAACATCGGCCGGTAGAAAACGAGACCGACGACGATGAAGAGCACGAAGAGATCGAGGTCGATCCGTCCTGCGGCGAAGAGGTTGGCGCTGACGATTACGACCACGACAAAGCCGAGCTCCAGTATAGCGGGTGCTGCGACCGTCGAAAGCGCCAGGGAGCGCGTCGCCGCCCAGCTTGCCGCACGCTCGCGTGCCAAAGCTTCGCTGAAACGGGACAGCCGGCCGTCCAGCAGCCGGTAGGCGCGGATAACGGGAAGGCCGAGCAGGAATTCGACGCTGCGCGCATTGGCCTCCTCCCGCGAGGCAACCAGACGGTGCCAGGCCTTTGCGTAGCTCCGGCTGCTGAGCGCAAGCACCAAAAGGAAGATCGGCACCCCGGCAAAAAGCGCCGTCCCAAGCCGCCAGTCGAGCGTCAGCAGAATGATGCCAGAGAGCACCGGAATGAGGACGGCCCGCACGATCTGCCCTGGCGGGGTGATGAAATCGAGCTGGAAAAGATGGGCGGAAAACAACGTGCTCAGCATGGCGGCACCCCGCGATTGGAAAAAGCCGATCGGCAGGGTTGCCAGTTTCCCGACGATTAAGCGTTGCAAGCCTCGCACCGCGTCGCGCTGAACGCCGAAGAGAGTGCGTTGCGCCGCATAGCCAAGCAGAGCGGAAAGCAGGAAGCAGGCGAGAAGCGCGGCTGTCGCAAATGCAAGCAGCCGGCCCGTCAGTGTGCCATGGGCGGCGGCAAGCAGCACGCCCACCGAAATCGCCACGGGCGAAGAGGCAAAAAGCGCGTCCAGCGAGAGCAGCGGGATCGAACGTTTCAGGATCGTGCCGCGTGTTTCGCCCGCGAGCTTGAACCAGTCGCGCCAGCCTTGCGCGAACGCTGCGGCATGGTCCTTTTTCTCCTCGCGGGCGGATTCAACCTGCTGCAGGGGCGCAAGAACCGATACGGTGGCGGCTGGCGGTGCGGCTTCGGCGGAGGGAACGGCAAGCAACATGGGTGCAGTGCCCTCATGCGCCTTCCAGAACTGCGCATAGTCGGGATTTGCAAGGAGATCGGCGTGAACGCCCGCGGCGGATACCCGGCCGGCTTGCAGGAACACGATCTGGTCAGCATGGCGGATCGTGTGCAGGCGGTGGGCGATGACGATGAGGGTTCGTCCGCGCGAAAGTTCGCTCAGCGCCTGTTGCACGAGCGCTTCACAATCGGGATCCAGCGACGCCGTCGCCTCGTCAAGCAGCACAATTGGCGCGTTCTTGAGCAGCAGCCTTGCGATGGCAACCCTCTGTCGCTGGCCGCCGGAAAGGCTGGAGCCGTTGTCGCCGACATGGCTGTGCAAGCCGTCCGGCATGCGATCGGCGAACTCGAGCACTTGCGCGCGTCTTGCTGCCTCCTCCACCTCTTCGGGATCGGCGGCAGGCCGGCCGAGCAGGATGTTCTCGTAGATCGTATCGTTGAAGAGGAACGTGTCCTGGAAGACGATACCGATCCGGTCGAGCAGATCCGCTTCGCTCATCGCCCGCACATCGACGCCCCCGATGCTGACGGTGCCGCTTTGGGGATCCATGAAGCGGGCGATCAGCCGGGCGAGCGAGGTCTTGCCCGCCCCGGACGGCCCGATCAGGGCCGTCATCGTGCCGGGCTCGACACGCAGGTCGATAGCATGAAGCACGCAAACGCCGTCATAGGCGAGGCTGACCTTTTCCAGCAGGATGGTGTCGTCGCGCGGGCATTGCCCGCCGTCTGTGACGGCTAGCTCCTCTGCGGCCATCAGCCACGCGATGTTGCGCCCGGCAAGCGATACTTTCCAGAAGAAGGAACCGGCGGTGTAGACGAGATTGAGCAGCGGTTGGGTGAAGACGAGGGCGATCAGCACGAAGAGGGTGAACGTCACCACATCGAGACTGCCGGCGAGATAGAGAACCCCGCCAACGGGCGTGATGATCAGAAGCGCCGCACGCAGCCCGGTAAGAAAGGCGACCCACGGTTTGAGGCTCATCAATTCCGCCTGCCGGTTGATCTCGGCGAGATCGTCGATGATCGTCATCAGCCGGGCGGAGACGGCACTGTCGCCACCAAAGGACTTCAGTGTCTTCATGCCGCGAATGAACTCGATCGCGAGACCGTTGAACGCGACGATCTTGCGGCCGTATTCGCCGATCAATGCGCGCTTGCTGCGCATCGTTAAAGCATAGATGGCGATCAGGATCGGCAGCAGGACCAAAAGGGCGAGCGTCAGCCGCCAATCAAGGAAGACGAGGAAGGCCATCATCAGCAGCGGCGTCGCGATGCCGCTCGCGATATCCGGCACTGCGTGGGCAAGCGCATCCTCCAGCTTGTCGACATCGTCGCGCATGACGCTCTTCAGACGACCGGTCGCATGGCGCGAGAAGAAATCAAGCGGCAGGCGCACGCATTTGCGCGCGATTGCGAGGCGCAGTTCATGCAGCACGCCGAAGGATGCGGCATGAGCGACCAGCGTGGAGGCGACGACACAGAGGTGTTTGGCGAGGATCGCGCCGACAGCTGCGAGTGCAAGCCAGGGCAATTCGGCTGCCAATTGCGCGGTATCCGCAGCGAGCGCGGCGGCGATCAGCCGGTGCGCGATACCATAAGGCACGATCGTCAGCGCGGAGGCTGCAATCGCCAGCATGCAGGAGAGTGCGATGAGCCACGTCCTCGACCGGACATGCGGAATGATCGGCTTGGCCCAGGCAAACATCGCGTCCCCTTCCGATTTTGAATGTCATCACGCCGTTGCCGGAAGGTCGCTTCCCGCAACGGCGTCGATGCGGCGCCGTGGCAAAGCCCGGCGCCGCCGATCGACCGTCAGAACTTCGCGGTCATGCCGACGCCGACCGTACGGCCCTGGCCGACGACCAGGCCCACCGCCGATGGCGTCAAGTAGGAGCCGAAGGCCTCGTAACGATTGTCGAAGACATTGCGCGCGAAGGCATAGACTTCGAGCTGATCCTTGCGGAAGCCGGCAGTAAGATTCACCAGGCTATAATTCTTCAGATAGGTGTTGTTGACCGGATCGGCCGCACGCCGTCCGACGAACTGATATTCCGCCGAGCCGAAGAGTTCGCCGCTGATGGCGCCTTCGATCGCATAGTTGAAATCGAGCGCCGCATTGGCCGTCCATTCCGGTGCGTTCGGAACCTTGTTGCCGCTCTTCACGCCAGCGGGGTCGTTGTCCGGCACATTGCGCAGCTCCGCATGGGTGAAACCGACGCCGCCGCGCAGGCCCAGCCAATCGTTCACGGCAAAGCGGCCTTCGAGTTCGAAGCCCTTCGTCTGGTAGTCGTAAGGCAGGATCGTAAAAGTACCGCTCGCCACATTGTAGTTGTAGGTCGGACCGTCCTTGACGTCGTTGAAGAAGACGCTGCCGGAAAGCGTGGCACGCCCGTCGAGCAGCGCCACCTTCGCGCCGCCCTCATAGGCCCAGGATGTCGCCGCATCGAAGGGTGTTTCCGGCTTGCCCGTCGCGGCATTGATCATGAACACGTCAAAACCGCCCGAGGAATGACCGCGGCCGACGCTGACATAGGTCATGAAATCATCCGACCATTCATAATTCAGCGATGCGCGACCGGTCAGATAGGACTCGCTCGTCTTACCGTCCTGGCGGAAGAACGGCACCGTGCCGACAAAGCCGTTCGACGTGTAACGGCCGCTATAGTCCTGCTCGTCGCGGGCGAAACGCAGGCCCGTCGTCAGCTTCAGGCGTTCTGCGACCGGCACGGTGACTTCGCCGAAGACACCGTAGGTCTGGCTGTCGAGATTGGCGTCGAACGTACCGTTGGCATAGGGCGAGAAGCTGCCGGTCATCTTGCGCAGCTGGTTATAATCCGAGCGGAAGTAGCTGACGCCACCCACCCACTGGATATCGCTCTCTTCATGCGAGCTCAGGCGGAATTCCTGGCTGAAGACCCGCTCGCGCTGGCCGAGAACGCCTTTATCGATCTTGTTATTGGCGAAGAATTCCGGCGGCAGACCGAGGAAGGCGGCGTAGAGGTAGGAGTCGGTCGAATCCGCGATGTTCATCGCATTGATGCGCTGGCCGCCGGTGACGGAGGTGAAGCGGCCGAACTCGAAATCGTGTTCGACGGTCATGGAGCCGCCGAGAATATTGCGGTTGGCCTCCTGGTGGATGTCCGTTCCGCTTGTCGGATAGCCGGGTTGGCCGCGCAGGATGAACTGCGGCATGTTGACCATACCGTCTTCGAAGAAGCCGTGCACGGTGACCGTCGTGTCTTCCCCTTCCCATTTCAACGTGCCGCGAGCGGCCGAGATCTTGCGGTCCCCGTCTTCGCCACCGATAATTCCGTTCGGAATATCGCCGTCAAAATTGCTGAAGCGTACTGCCCCACGACCATAGAGCTGGTCGGGGATCAGGGTTCCGCCGGCGATAAGATCGAGAAGGCGATGGCCATCGCTGCCGAATTCGGCGCGTACAAGCGCTTCCGCTGTGCCATCGGCCTCGTTGGAGACGACATTGACGACGCCGCCGAGCGTGCTGCGGCCGTAAAGCGAACTCTGCGGGCCGCGCACCACCTCGATCGTACGCACGTCGAGCGGCTGCATGCCGGCGCCGAGCAGTGTGGTCGGAGCACCGTCATAGTTGAAGGTAACGGTCGTGTCGGTCGAGTTCAGCGGGCGGATCAGCGCGCCCATGCCGCGCATCGTATAGGAGGCCTGTGTCGGATCACCGATATCGGCAAAGTAGAAATTCGGCGCGTTTCGGGTGATGGAGCCCGGCGCGTCGGCCACGGTGTTGGTGAGGTCATCGGCCGTGAGGGCAGTGATGCTCAGCGGAACCCGGGCGATGTCTTCGTCGTGCTTTCGCGCCGTAACGACGATTTCCTCGAGACTCGTTGCTCCGCCGGCGGCAACAGCCGCCTCTTCATCCGCGGAGGCAAGCCTGTCCTGCTTTGTTTCCTGTGCTGCGGCGCTCGCAGCCATCAGGCTCACGAGGACCGAGCAGACGGAGACGCCGAGAAGATGCATGCGGTGGTTTTTTGACACGGTCTAGCCCCTTTTGACCATTGTGCTGTGATTGTCAGGTGATGTTTTGCTGTGACGCCTCTGGTGCCCGGCCGATCACGAAGGCCGCCACGGCGGCGGCGATCAGCAACAGCGCAGACAACAGGAAGACCAAGGCGTAGCCGAGCGCACCCGCAAGCACGCTGGCACCCAGCCCGGCAACGATCGCCAGTGCAGAATCGGCGCCTTGCAGCAAAGAGAAATCCGTGCCCGGCTGATTGGCTGAGCACCAGCTCATCATCCGCACGAACAGACCGACATAGGCGAGCGCGAACAGCGCGCTTTCCAGCATCACGAGAACGATGATCGCTTCGACGGCGTAGTAAGGCTTGATGATGGAGACCGCCCATAGACCGGCAATGCTGACGGCATGCAGCAGCGCAAATATCCAGAGGAAGCGGGAAACGCCGAGCCGACGGATGAAGATGGGGCCGATCAGCGCGCCGCAAATGCCCGCAACCACGGTGCCGATGCCAACCACGGACGAAACCGTCGCCAACGACAGGCCGGCATCGATCATGAAGGGACCGAGCAGCGAGGCGGCAAGCCGCCCGCCAAGCTGATAGAGCACGAGAAAGCCGATACCGGTGAGAAGCTCCGGACGGCGCAAGGCCGCAAGCAGGCTTGGAGCGGCATGGCCCTCCTCCCGCGACACCACGTTTGCAAAACCGCCCGCCGAAAATGTCACCACCGCCGTCAGGATCGCGAGCGACACCGCAAGCGCGATCATCGCGGCCGACCAGCCGAAGGCAACGTAGAACGGGAGCCACGCGCTCGCGCCGAGCACATAGCCGACATAGACCCCGGCGACCTGCGTGCTGCCGGCGATACCGCGTCTTTCACCGGGCACGGCCTCGATGGCAAGCGCGTCCGTGGAAATATCCTGCGAAGCGACGATCACCATGACGAACAGCAACGCTGCCGCCATCCAGCCGGCGTGAAGCGTCTCCGGTATCAGAAGGGCAGCACCCAGGAAGGTGAGGATAAGGGCGACCTGGCAGATGTAAATGACCGTCAGGCGTCGCGTTGCCCGGCCGCCGGACCAGCGATCGAGCGCCGGTGCCCAGAGCGGCTTCAGCACGAGGGGCGAAAACAACAGATAGGTGAGGCCGATCTGCGCAAGGGGCACGCCCTTTTCACGCAGGATCGACGGCAACACGAATTGTGCAAGGCTCGCGGTAAAGCCCTGCGCGGCATAGAGAATGCCGAAGACCGTGATCACAGTAAGCGACGTGATGCCCCGCGCGATTGCGGTCTTCTCACGATCGACAGCCAAATCATGCGCTGCCATGGATTGACACTATCTTTCTTGCCCTGGGCGGAAGGCTGCGCCTGCGGAAATCCCGCAAGCGCAGCACCTCGTTAGATGACGGATTTCAGATGGCGGGAAACGACGTCGGCGACCGCATGGTCGTCAAGGCCGCGCTGGCGCAGGTCGGTCGTGAACGCACCGACATCGACCGGACCGATCCGGCGCACGTTGGGGCGTTCGGTGGGCTCGATGACCATGCGGAAATCGAAGGCCCGCTCCGGCGTCTTGTTGACCTCGTAGTGGAGAACTTCTTCAATCTCATTTCCGGGGCCGAAGGTCAGAACCTTGGGCTGGATGTCATAAAGCTGCTGTTCCTGGATATAGGTCGAGGCGCAAATGATCAGCGAGTCGCCCTTCTGGCAATTGCGCGCGGACGGACCATTGAGGATGCAGCACCGCGAACCGGGCTCCCCGTAGATCACATAGGTATACCAGCGCGCACCGTTGCTCTTGTTGAAAAGATCGACGAACTCGAGCGGGCGGATACCGGCCGCGTCGCACTGTTCGGGGTCCAGCGTAATCGAGCCGTGATAATCAAGATCGGATCCGGTTACACGGATACCATGCATCTTTGCCCTTACAACCTGTAGCATCAGAAAGCTCCCAGACGGCGTTGATCTGACGGCTGGATATGAAACATGACTACGAGAGTCAACAAAAATAATCACGCAGCAAAGGCTTTTTATTGCGGCGCAAAAGTCTGACTTTAGAAACATCCTAAAGTGGTATTGCGCAGCTTAATTATTGTTGACTCCACGAATCATGTTTTTTATAGAAAGCACTCCCGAATGAGAGTCGTCGCTCTTATTCATTGAAATAACTAAACTTTTAAAGACGAAACCCCTCTGAAGAAAAAACCATCCCGAATGCGGAAAACCGCATAGCTCGCATAAATTGTATTCAAGCTTTCACGTAGACTGTGTGTGGAGCGCCCATGAACCGAGTAATCAGCCTGACTGACCCGGTAATGAAATCGTTCAATGCCGATGGGTCTGCCCTATCTCAAGCGAGCATTGAAACTCACGCAAAACGTGCATACAATCTTGTAGACACTGCGTTGGTAGGCGGACGGCTTTATGTGGTCTCGCGGGAGGCGGCAGGAAGCGCGGACATAGCAGATCGTCTACGCTCGACGCTTGGAACTGGCCTCTCCCCGCTCGATATCGTCTTGGTGAACACGATCCCGAGAACGGCGGCCGGCGATGTCGATAGCGATGCCCTCGCCGGGATTGCGCCGGTCTGCACGGGCACCGTCGCCCTCCTTGCGGCGCAGGAAGGCGTCGGCAGTGCGCTTGGTCGCAAAACTGCGACGACCCCGTTGCATCACATCGAGGATATCGCGGCCGGAAACGCCGTGCTTGGCGAGCGCTACGAAGCCGTTACACTCGAAAGCCTTTCAGCCCGCGCGGAAGAGGTCGCCGCACGGCAGGCCGTCATTGAGGGCGACGTCGTTGTTCCCATGGACGAGGCAATCTGCATTGCGGACGTCCTGGACCGCGCGGCGCTGGCGCAAACCGGTATCCGTTTCGTCACACAGCATGGCGTAAAGCGTGTTGGCTATGGCCAGTTCCGGGACAATGTCCTTCAGCAGGCGGCGGCTTTGCATAAGGAGAATCTCGGTCTCGGACAGAGTTTGATCCTTTGCCAGCGCGACGCGGAAGAGTTCATCGTCGCCTTCTGGGCATGCCTTCACGCCGGCATCACGGCAATTCCCTTGCGCCCGCCCCGCATCTGGTCCGAGGACGATCCGATCGCCCGGCGCTTCCGTCATATGTATACACTCCTCGATACACCGGCGGTTCTGGCGGATGAAGCCGATCGGAGCGCCATCCGTAGCATGCTCGGTGACGCCGGCTTGCCCTCGCCCCGCCTTCCGGTCCTGGCCGAAGGTAAGTTCGATGCGCAACGGCCCCATCGATGGGCGCCGACGCAGCCCGCCATGATCACCTTCACCTCCGGCAGCACCGGCTTGCCGAAAGGTGTGCCGTTGAGTGCGGCCAACCTCGTTTCGACACCACGCAATCTACAGAAGGCGCTCGACCTTTCTGCGGAGGATACGCTGCTCAGCATCATGTCTCTCGATCATGCGGGCTCGCTCGTCGGCTTCTGCGGCGCCGCCATCTGGTCGGGTGCTGATCTCGTCGTTGCTCCGCTCGACCCGGTGCTGGCCGAACCGGCACTGCTCGTCGATTGGCTGGAACGCGAAGGCATCACCCATTCCTGGGCACCGGATTTCCTCTGGCAATTGCTTGGCCGCGCGGCCGATGAAACGCAGCGGACCGCCGATCTCGGCCGGTTGAAGGCTTTGATTTCCGGCGGTGAAAGCGTTCGCCGCGACACCTTCGTTATGCTGAAGCAGGCGCTCGCGCGTCATGGCGTGTCGAAAAAGATCCTGCGCACCGCCTGGGGCATGTCCGAAACCACATCCTTCATGACGCTCTCCCCGCCTTGGGACGATGCGGCAAGCCACGCCCTGAAGGGCGGCATTCTGGACAATGGCCGGCCGCTCGGCGGCAATGCCTTCCGGATCGTCGATGCAGCCGGAAACGTTCTTCCGGAAACCATGACCGGCCGTCTTCAGGCTCGCGGCATATCGGTTTTTTCGGGCTATTCGAAGAACCAGGAACAGTCGCACACCGATGACGGCTGGATGACGACGGGCGATCTTGCCGAGATGCATGACGGACGCACGATCATTTGCGGCCGCGAGAAGGAAATGCTGATCGTCAACGGCCAGAACATTCCGCAGGTCGAGATCGAAGGACAGATCGAACGCCTTGCCGGGGTTCTGGCCAATCATGTCGTCGCCGTCGCCACGCGCAACACATTGAGCGCACGCGAAGAGCTGGTCATCTTCGCCGTTGCGGCAGACGACACGCTTCCAGACGACGCGAGGGCAAAGCTGATCGGCCAGATTTCCGGCACGGTCGCCGGCTTCTGCGGTGCAAAGCCCGCCCATGTCTTGCTCGTCCAAAAGTCGGACATCCCCAAGACGGGCATCGGCAAGCTGCAGCGCAGCCTGCTGCGTAAAGCCTTCGAGAAGGGTGACTTCGATCGCCATATCAAGGCGAACGACATTCTGCTTCAAAACTCCCGGCTCGTCTTCAGCGATCCGCGCCAGCCGTGCTGGGTCCCGGTGCGGCCCGGGCTCGAAGGCTCCATCATCGGCAGATCCTTCCTTTTGCTCGGTGAAGGATTGGAAGAGCTCGGCAGCCGGCTGCGCGCGCTTGGCGCACGGGTCGCCGAAACGCTTGAGGCCGCGCTCGACGGTAGCGACCTGACCATCATCGACGGCCGCCCGCTGCGCATTCCGCCAGCGGATAGCCAAGGCCTTTATTCCGCCATCGCCGATCTCGCCACACTTTCCAGCGACCTCGCGCGGCTGGGGGTTTCCCGTGTGGAACTGCTCGTGCTGACCCGGCGGGGTTTCGGCCTGCCGGGTGACACACCGACACCGCTTCCAACCGGCGACGTCCTGTTCGGCGCGATCAACGCGCTGAGCTCCGAAAACCCCGGACTTACCGCACGGCTCTTGGAGCTTGATGCCGAAAGCCGACCGGGCGTCATTATTCCCTGGCTCTGCACCGGCTTTCCCGGCAAGGCGCTGGCCGCGCGCAGCGACGTCTGGCAGGCTCTGCGCCTCGGACCTCCCGTCGACCGCGACGATGCGGACGGTTCGCAGTCCTTCAAGCCCGAGGACGTCGTCCTCGTTACCGGCGGCCTCGGCCGTATCGGGCGGCACCTCGCACGCAGGCTGGCAATCGTCGGCGGATGCCGTGTCGTCATAGCCGGTCGGCGGGCATCTGCGGACGTGTCTCATGAACTTGCGGCCATCACTGAAAATGCCGACGGTCGCATCGTCTATATCCAGGCGGATATCCGCAATATGGCGGATGTCGAAAATCTTTTCGGCAATACTCGGCGAATTTTCGGACAGCCTCCGTCGATCGTCCTGAACCTTGCTGGCGAGACGGGCCGCTCCCCCATAGCAACGGTCGATGCGGATGTCGTTGAAAACTTCCTTTCAGCCCGCATCGCCGGATCTGCAAACCTCGCGCAGTCCCTCGCCGCCCATGGCGGAGGCACGCTGGTCTCGCTTGGCTCGGCCTTCGCCTCGATCGGCACGCACGACCACATGGCCCGCCTCAGCGGCGAAGCTGCACTCGCCGGCATGGCGAGCCGACTGACGAAGACCTATGGCAATGTCCGGCAAGTCTGCCTGCTCAGCGCGCCGTGGCTGACGGAGGACCAACCGCCGGGCTTCGCCAATTATCTGCGCCGGCAGGGACTTCACCCGCTGACGCCCTTGCAGGGGCTCGCCGGCATCGTCGAAATTCTCGACAGCACCGATGCATCCGGCGTGGTGACGCTCGGTATCGATGCAACCGCACCCGCCTGGGCGGACTTCGCGGCCGACGCAGCCGATTGCATCGAGGAGATCACGGTGGAAACCGAGACGGACCGCGACCGGTGCCTTGATGCGCTTGCCACGCTTTTCCCCGGACGGCATTTTCCTATCGCCCTCAAGGAGCGGCCGATCAATGCGCAGGCGGACGCCGGCAATGGTCCGGTCGGTATCATTCTGGCGATCTGGCGTGATGTGCTCGGTGAGCGTCCGTTCCACCCCGAGCAGAACTTCTTCGACGCGGGCGGCACCTCGATTGCGGCGACCAAGGTTCACGCCCGCCTGGTGGAAGCCGGTTACCGCACCATCAGCCTGATCGACATCTTCGTCCACCCGACACCGAATGCGCTTGCATCCTTGCTCCACGCAGACGGCAAGGGGAACGGCCAACCACCCGGGAACCTGCTCGACGAGGCCCGGCGCCGTCAGGAACGACGACAGACGGCGCGACGCGATCGGCGCCCTGCGGCACTTCGCACCTGATTTCAAATCCCACGAGGACCGACATGCTTCATGATCCCACGAACGGCGTGCCCGATGACGCGGCTGCCAACGACCAGGCCATCGCGATCGTCGGCATGGCCGGGCGGCTTCCCGGCATTGATGATCTGGACGCCTTCTGGACCCTGCTTCGCGACGGCGGCTCCACCCTTCGCCCGATCGATCGCGAAACATTGAAGAAAAACGGCCGCAGCGATGCGGAAATCGACGGTCCGGGTTTCGTGGGCATCGGCGGCCACATGGAGGACGTCAGCCGCTTCGACGCCGCCTTCTTCGGCTTCACGCCGCGCGAGGCGTCCTTCATGGATCCGCAGCTGCGCGCCATGCTGGAAACCGCCTGGCACGTTTTCGAGGATGCGGGAAAGGACCCCTTCCGCACCGGCAGCAACACCGGCGTCTTCGCCAGCATGAAGATCAGCAGCTACCTCCTGCGCAATCTCGTGCATGAACTGGACCGCGGCGGTACGAATATCGAGACACTGT
>CBFGOD010000092.1:0-12298 GCA_965650295.1 uncultured Shinella sp.
AGATACCCTGATCGTAGTCCATGCGCCGAGTAGTCTCCCGGCTCCAGTCCTGCCATGGCAACACGCTGCTGATGGTCGGATTGATCGACTGCGGATCGAGTGTGCGCCGTGAGACCGTTCCCCAACGACCGATCGCCCGAAACACGCTGCCACCCTCGATCTTGGCAGCCGCCATCCAGGCATTGAGCGCGTCCAAGGACCGGCCGGTGAGATGAACGATCTCATCCTCTTCGCCCGTCGTCGTCTTGGTGCGGCCGAGATGAATGGCGAGAGAGGGGAGCTGAGGGCCCTGGGGAACCGCAATCGGCGGCTCGACGGTCAGTTGCTCCCGGCTAAGGCCGGAGATTTCGCTGAGCCGGCGTCCGCCGGACGCGAAGGCAACCATCAGCAGCGCCCTGTCCCGTAGGTCGCCAGCAAGCTGGCCAACACATCGCCGGTGACAGCCTTGGCACTCTTGCGACGCCGCGGCCGCGGCACGGCGCGAATGGTAAGACGAATGGCGGATTTCAGGGCAGGGGAGGCGAAGGCGCCGGCCTGGCCGCGCCACTGTGTTAGGGTCGACTAGTTGGCCAGCCGGCGACGCACGGTCGCCGGCGCGTGCGGACCAACGGCTCTGGGAAACCCTTGTTGGCGCAGGTTCTCGTCGACCTCTGTCGGCATGCCGTGATAGGGATCGGTTTCGCGCCGTTGCGGATCCCACAGATGATGGGCGACGAATTTCAGAAGGAGGGCTTCGGGTGCTGGCCAGGGCAGGGATTTTCCGGTTGCCGCCAGTGATCAGGCCTGCAGGTAGGCGAGATCAGATGTCAGCGCGCGAAGTGTGTTGCCGCCCAGGCCCTGGTTGACGAGATGGCGCAGCGTCTCGATATCCTGATCGCTCAACAACGCGGCGAGCTCGCTCGATCGGCAGGACGGCCGCAATCGTATTGAGTTCCTCGGCGCGCCGTTCGCCTTGGTTTTTGCTGCCTTGTAATGTTCGGAGACGAACCGGATGCGATGGCTTGCCATCACGTGCCATCTTGATGGCATTGCCATTGGAGAGTACATTGCGCGTTGCAAGGAGATCGTCATGGCTGCACCGCAACTTTCTGTCCGAAGCTCCAAGGCTCGGGATTTGGCGCACAGGCTTGCTCGCCGCGAAAATAGATCGATCGCCGAAGTGGTTGAGCGGGCGCTTGAAGCCTATGAGGTTCGTGAAGCAGGGCGCGAACCTGCGTCGAGCTTCTATTCCCGTTTGAGGGCACAGGCCGGGACGGATATCGACCTGGAAGCGGTTGTTCGCGAAAATCGTCGTCCTCATCAGGGCATCGAGCTTTGATCTTCCTCGACACCAACGTCATCTCCGAGACTCTGAAAAAGGAACCAAACGAGGCGGTCATAGCTTGGCTGGTTCGCTTCGACGCAGAATTGGCGTTGCCCACAGTGACGATCGCTGAGATTGCCTTCGGTATCCAGAAGATTCGGCCGGATCAGCGCGCCGACCGATTGGAACAGGGGCTGCATGAATGGCGCCATCGCTTCGCGGATCGAATTTTCGGACTGACCGAGGACGCAGCGTTGGCTTATGGCGAAATCATGGGGATTGCCGCTCGAAAGGGACGGGGTATGTCAGCCCCGGACGGGATGATCGCGGCAATTGCCCAGGTGAACGGTGGGCGCCTTGCCACGCGGAATATCAAGGATTTTCAGACGACAGGGCTCGAACTCGAGTCCCCGTGGGAATTCTGAAGCCCAGATAGGCTTCATTCGCACCTCGTTGCTCGCAGGCCTTAGTCATCTGACCGGCGCCTTCCTGCCCTACACGGCGGGTACCCACCTTTCGTGTGGTCGCTTTCTGCATCCGCCTTCGTGTTCGCGATCGTGTTTCTTCACGCTGTGCGCATTCTGCGACCGGAAGACGCACTGCTCGGCAAAGCGGCGACCGTGTTCTCGATGGTTTGAGTCGTGCTCGCCTTCCTGTTTACGGTTGCTGAGGGTAATCCAGCAGATCCCGGGGGGGATGATGCACGTTGTCGCCAGCGGCAATTGTGGCTCTGCGTCAGAGAACGGTTTATGCTCAAGGCGCGTCAAGTCGCCGCTCTTGAGATGGGAGATCGGCGGTAATGAAGGGTAGGGGGACTCGCTGATTCCGGTTAGTTCCTGAACACGATGCAGGCGCCGCCGCTCTTGCGGACGACACGACAAACGGCCTCGGCTCCCTGTCGTGTCGGGCGGCCGATGCGGGCCGTGAATCGAAGCCGTGTTCCGAAGGCACGGTTAAGTTCTTTCAGGATCAGCGGTTTTTCCTTATTGAGCGGTGCAGGCAGAGACCGGACGGTCGCCAGGAACAGTCTGACGGCGACCGGTTTCTGGAAATGTCCCGCCAGTTGCGCGCCCCATGGCGCCCAGGCGCCTTCCGCTTCGAATTTCGGGGGGATGAGGCGCCGCGTGTCGGCAAGCGCGATACAGGCGTCCTCGAAGGACTCCTGCTCGTCGAGGCGCAGGTCGAGGACTGCGGGCGGGTTGTCGCGCCAGTCCTCGGCCGGATGAGCCGTGATATCGAGGACGTAGTTGCGGGTCTCTTGCGGCAGGCTACCAGTTTTGAGGAATGTTCGCAGTCCGCCTTCACCGGCATTGTAGGCGGCGGTGGCCAGGCCGAGATTGCCGAACCGGTCCCGCAGGTCATCGAGATATTCGGCCGATTTCTGCAATGCTTCCAAAGCGTCGAAACTGTTCGATAGACCGCGCCGTCGTGCGGTTGAGGGAATGAACTGCGCTATTCCTTCCGCGCCCTTCGAGCTGACCGCATCGGGACGGAACCGGCTTTCGGCCCAGATCAACCGTGCAAAGAAATCGGATGGCAGATCGTTCTTGCCGGCGAAGTGGACAAGCGCGGCGCAAATGTCGCGATTGAAGCTGGCCGCGCGGACGCAGAGCATTCCGGTGCTGGTGATAGCGGAGTAAAGACAAGGCGGCGCACGCCATTCGCTTTGCGCGATCGCGGCATCCGTCGGCGTGAAGGACACCAGCCCGGCCGCAACCAGAAAGGCAAGCCTTCTCCTACCCCATCTCCGTCGCGCGTGCCACATCTCTCCCTCGTGTGATTGATGCGAAAGATGACAGGACTGTACCTCATCTTCTGAAGGGAGTTGTAATCCCAGTAGATCTCCGCCAGACGAAAAAAGGGGAGGGGCGTCTACAGCCCGGCGGCCTTGGTTAAGTTGACGCGGAACCGGTCCCGCCGACGTTGGTAGCGACGGGTCATTTCGGCGGAGACATGACCGAGCTGCTTTTGCACATGGCGCTCGTCGACTTCGACCGAGGAGGCGAGACCGGCGCGCAGTGAATGGCCGGCAAACATCTGGCCGCGCTCAGCCTCGGAGAGATCGCCGCGCACGCCGGCGGCAAGCGCCGTCTTCTTGACGAGGCGCGCAATCTCCTGGTCGTTCAGGCGGTCCGGCCCGACGTCCTTGCCTTTCCCGGTCACGCGCCGGAAGAGGGGGCCTTTCGCGAGCTTGGCGAACTTGATCCAGGTTTCCAGCGCAGCAACAGGGCAGGTGGCATCGGAGGAGCCACGGCCGATCTCGACCTCACGCCAGCCGGTCTTGCCACGCAGCGTCAGCAGTGCGCCTTTGTCGAAGATCTCGATCCAACCGCGCCCATCGTCTGTCTGGTCGCGGCCAAGGTCGAGGCCGGTAATCTCCGAGCGGCGAAGGCCGCCGGCAAAGCCGACGAGCAGCATGGCGCGGTCGCGCAGGCCGCGCAGGGTTCCCCTCTCGAGCGTTTCGAGCATAGCGATCAGCTCTTCGGGCAAGATCGCTTCCTTCTGTCGTGGCGGGGCGGCGTGTTTGTTGCGAATGCCGGCCATGACGGTGGCGATCGCGCGATCCTTGCGATCGAGTTTTTGCGCGCCGCGCTGGGCATAATTCCAGCTGAGGGCGGCGAGGCGCCGCTCGATGGTTGAGACCGTGTTCGGTTTCATACCGCGCTCAGCCGTTCCAGACGCGCAGGCGGTGATGTAAAGCCCGACGACCTGCGGGTCCGGTGGCAGGGGCGACAGGTTCTGGCGGCGGCACCAGGCGGTAAAATGCTTCCAATCCGCCGCATAGGCCCGTCGCGTATTCGCCGAGCTGGCGGCCTCGACGTAGCCGCGAGCGCGCTCTGTGAGATCCTGCAGCTGGGCGGGCAGGCCGCCGACGGCCTCAGAAATGGGGGAGGGGCGGCCGGCCGACACCCCGGCCGCGGAACCATCAGCGGAAGCCGCTGTGCTGTGCGGCGGAGCAGAGCGCTCTGGAGGCTGAGTTTCGCTGTTTTGCTCGATGATTTGGGCTGTCATTCATAGTTCACTGGCGGACGGTAAGCTTCTGATATAGGGCGAATCATACTCGCAGTTGATGACCGGATTTTAGTCGAATTGGCGGATTTTTCGCGATAATTCGGCGGACGAACTTTGCAGCGAGGCAGCTGTGGTTCATGAGCCTGACAGGCATGTTGTCGACGACGCTGTCTGGAACGAGGCAGTTGCGAGAGAGGCTGTGATCCGAAGGCTGGTATCGCTTGAGCAGCCCCGTCGGTCTGACTTTCTGCGCGCCTGTCGCGAACTTGGACTTCGACGAAGCCGTCTATATGAGTTGATCAGGGCATATCGCGAGCATCCGCTGACAAGTTCGCTGCTGCCGCAGCCGGCCGGCACTAGACACGGCAGTCGGCGACTGCCGGACGAGACCGAAGCCTTGATCGCCGAGGCAGTGCGGGATTTCTACAAAACCCGTCAGAAGCCGAGCATCAATCAATTGCACAAGGAGATACGCAGGCTTTGCCGACTGCGTGGCGTTCGGGCGCCGTCCTGGCACACGGTGAAGGCACGGATCGTTGCCCTGGAGCCAGCCGAGCTCACCTTGGCGCGGAATGGGCCGAAAGCAGCACGCGACCGCTTCCGACCGGTTCCCGGGCGATACGAGGTCGAGCACGCCTTCGACGTTGTCCAGATCGACCATACGCTGGCCGATGTCATCGTCGTCGATCGTCAATACAGAAAGCCCCTGCAGAGGCCGTGGCTGACGCTCGCCATCGATGTCGCAAGCCGTATGATCGCGGGTTTCTACCTGACGCTCGAGGCGCCATCAACGGTTTCCGTCGCGCTCGCTATTCAGCATTGTGTGCAGCCAAAAGAGACATGGCTTGCCGGGCTGGGTATCAGCGCCGAGTGGCCGATCTCCGGGTTTCCCGATGCGATCCATCTCGACAATGCCAAGGAGTTCCGATCCCGTGCCTTGAAGCGTGGCGCTCAGGAGTATGGCGTAGAGCTCATCCACCGTCCGGTTGCGACACCACACTATGGCGGCCATATCGAGCGGTTGATCGGCACCATGATGGGCGCCATTCATCTTCTGCCGGGCACGACCTTCAGCGACATAGACGAGCGGGGTGACTACGATTCAGCCGCCAGTGCGGCAATGACGCTGGATGAACTGGAGCGCTGGCTAGCACTCGAGATTACCCGTTATCACGCCGATCAGCATGGCTCCTTGGGTATCCCGCCGCTTGCGGCATGGCGCGAAGCGGTCGCGCGGCGCGTTCGGCCTGTCCGCCAACCCCTCGATCTCGCCAGTTTTATGATCGACTTCCTGCCGAGCGTCGATCGGCTGGTACGAAGAGACGGCATCCATCTTTTCGGTCTACGCTACTGGGATGACGTGCTGAACATCTGGGCCGGCCGGCTCGATCGGCCGCTACGTATCTCCTACGATCCGCGCGACCTTTCGACGATTTTCGTGCGAGGTCCCAATGGTGCGCAATGGCCGATCCGCTTTGCAGATCTGCGGCGCCCGCCGATCACGCTCGGCGAGCACCGACGCGCGCGGGCAGCTTTGCGTGAGCGTGGCCTGGCGCTAGTCGACGAGCAGCTGATTTTCGAGACGATCGAGGCCCAGCGCGTGTTGGTTGATGACGCGGTCCGGCGCACCAAAGCAGCGCGTCAGCAGGTGGAGAAACGCAGCCGCGCGCTTGGTGCTGCTATCCCAAACAGATCGCCCGCTCCCGCCGAGGCGCCACAAACCGATGACGACCGTCCGATTGATTGGAGTAAGGTGCCGATCTTTCCCGTCGAGGAGTGGTCGTGAGAGGGGAGGGGAGCTACGAACATCTTGACGGCCGCTACCCCCGCTACGCCGCGCTGCCCGACGATGAGCGCATTGCCTGGATCAAGGCCGATCGCTGGATTGGTTTTGATCAGGCTGGAGCAGCAATTACACGTCTGAACGCGTTGCTTGCCTATCCGCCGCGGGACCGCATGCCTTGCCTTTTGATCTATGGCGACACCGGCATGGGCAAGACCAAGATCATTCGCAAATTCCAGCGCTCGTATCCGGCCAGGTTCGGCCAGGCAACCGGCGTGACCATCAGACCGGTCGTTGTGGCGCAGGTGCCGTCGGAGCCGGTCGAACGCGATCTTTACCGGGAATTGCTGGCAAGCCTTGAGGCTCCCGTGCTCGCCGGCGGCACACTTGCCCGTGAGAAGGATATCTGCCGCTCGTTGCTGCGCACCGTCGGCGCCAGAATGATTGTGCTCGACGAGGTCAACGGCATGCTGGCCGGCACCTATCGGCAGCAGCGGATTTTCCTGAACGCACTGCGGTTTCTCGCCAACGACCTAAAAGTTCCGCTTGTCTGCGCCGGGACCGATCTGGCGCGGCAGGCATTGCTGACCGACGCACAGCTTGCCGAGCGCTTCGAAGCGTTCCACCTCAAGCCATGGAAGAACGATCACGTCTTTGCGGCTCTGTTGAAGAGCCTGACCGGAATCCTGCCATTGCGCGCTCCCTCCGATCTCGAAAGCGACGTGGTGCGCGAGCGAATCCATGTGCTTACCAGTGGCGTCACTGCGCGGATTTTCCGGCTGATCGAAACGGCAGCCGAGGAAGCCATCCGGTCGGGGAAGGAGCGGCTCGACCTGATGAGCTTCGGCGACAATCTGGTTCTGCCCCTCGTTTCGATGACGCAGTCCGTCGAACGACGCGCGTCTCGCAGGCCGCAACAGGTGGGTGCATGATGGCCCGCCGTCTCCCCGTGGCACCGCGACCCTATCGTGGCGAACTGCTATCGTCGTGGCTTGCACGAGTGGCCTGTCGCTACGGCCTTACGCATCAAGCACTCGCCGACTGGATGGCCGATGGTGGGCGGAGTTTTTCGCCAATTCAATCCGTCGATGATCGGCTGCCGGCCCCCGAACAGGTCCGACAATGGGCCTGGAGCTGCGGTGTCGATCCAGAGCGGCTGCTCCGATTATCCCTGAGCCTGCGCCATCCGCAACGCCCAAATTCCTGGTACACGTGCAGAGGGCCGGAATGGGCGCCTTCAGCGATGATCGGGTCCCCAGCCGTCTGTCTTGCCTGTTTAGCGGCCGATCACACGGCCGATCGCGATTCGTGGCTACGGGCTGACTGGGTGCTCGCCGAGCACTGCATCTGCCCCAAGCATGGCCATCTTCTTCGCGATCGCTGCCTCGGATGTGGTCACCGTCTCTCCGTGGCGTTCCGCCTGCGAGAAGGACATGCACGCGCGGTCTGCAGCCGGTGCGAAGCGCTTCTTATCGATAGGGGAGGGGAGGACGACGCGCCGCGGGATGCCGCTCTGATCGAAGCGGCGTTATCGATCCAGCAGCAGGTTGCTCAAACCGTTGACGGCGAAGGCCCCGCGCATGAACAACTCGGGCAGGCGCTTGCGACGCTCTGGGCGCCACTCGATCATCCGGCGGCGCCGCGCCCGGTATTGGCGCTCTGGTTAAACCAGGCAGGCTGGCGATGCCCTTATGAGGCTCGCCATGCCGTCGGCGCGGCGGCGCCGCTCGGCCAACTGCCGGTAGGCTGGCGTTTCGTTACCCTGCTTGCTGTGAATGATGTATTCGACGCCAACCCGGATGGAGTCGCTACAAGCTCGCAAACCGCTATTCGTCTGGCGCGCCGCGCAGCATCGCGGCGGATGCGCGCTATGCCACCGCCGCCCCATGGAATGGCCACCGGTCCATTGCCGCGCAGTTCGGCTGAATATGAGCGTCTGGCAAATCAGATCCTGGCGGACCCAAGGTGGACCGCCGCACAACGCCTACCGCAGCGCAAACGCGACGGGACTCGTGCAAGGCTAATCGATGCAGCGCTTTCCAGGAAGGGGGGACCCGCAGCCCGCTCGCCGCCAGAGAGGAACAGAAAGCGCGGAAAAATCGAGTCACACAGAAGGCCATGGAGCGCGTTTCGATGGCCAGTATGAGTTGTTGATCGTCCGACGCTAAAAACCGCTACACGGGCTTCCCTGGCCGAAATCGGCGAAATCGGTGATTTTTCGGAAGAAGACGCCCGCGACCGCCGTCGATGCCGGTCGGGATTGCGTGCGAGCACCGGATCCCCGCTGTCCACTGATCAAGCGCACAACCAATCCGCCCGATGACCGCGAATGTCGCTGCCGAGGGACGCCAAAACGGGCCGTCCGGCGGTCAAATGCGAGCGACATGGGCCATCTCCCATATAAAGAGCATAATGAACGATAATGCAATCTTATCCGTCATTATACATAAGAGACAGGCCGTGCGGTTTTCGTCGAAATCTATAGCATAAACCGCGCACGCATTATAAGATGGCGGCCATGGATTCGCCCGTCACCCCTCTCGTCGCCGCGCCGGTGCTCCCGGCCGCCTTGCCCGGCTGGGCCTTGCCGCGTGGCCGCGAGCCGGACGAACTCGCCACCGCCTTTGCCGCCGGCATCGCCTTGAAATCGCTGGACGATCTTGTCCGCTCCGCGCCCGCCTGGGCCGGCTGCTGGCGCTCCCGCCAGGCCCTGAAATGTGCCGCCGTCGCGGTCCGGCTGATGGGTCGCAGCGAGGACGAGCCCGCGTTGCGGGACGCGCTTTTGCTGACGGCTGCGGGCGACGAACCTGGCCCGGCCGGAAAGGTGTTTTTGGCCTTCAGAAGGGTTGCCACGCGAAAGCCCGCGTTTTCCACGAAGGCGGTGGTGGAGCTTGCCGAGTTGTTGGGGCTGGCCTGGGACGATCGGCTGACCGCGGCCGTCGACTATGCCGACGACGCGTTGCAATCCGGTCGTCCCGCACCGATCGCCGCTGCGGACCTGGTCACGGCCATCCATGCCGTGCGGCCGGATGCCGAACCGCTGGCGTGGATGCTGGCCGATCTGCTGATCGCCGCGCTGCTGAAATGGGATTGTGCCGTGCCGCTGCTGATGGCCGAGCGCTATGGGCCCGCCTTCAAGACGCTTGGGGGCAGGGGCCGCGTGCGGCCGGGCGAGCCGGCCTTTGCCCGCGCCGTCTGCCTTGCCTTGGTTGAGGCAACGGGCGCGGCCCTGCGCACCGCCGGTGAAATCGCCCGCCGTGCTGAAACGCTGCGTACCGCAGCGCCAAAGGTCCGGACGAAAGGCGCCGGCGCGGTCATCCAGGCACTGCTCAATGAAGACGCCTTGGCGGCCTCGGCGCGAGGCAGCAATCTCTCACGCTGGGCGACGACCCGGCTATTCGACCGGCTGGAGAGTTTTGGCGCCGTGCGGGAACTGTCCGGGCGCAGTTCGTTCCGGATCTATGGGCTGTGACGATGAGTGAGCAGGACACTGCCAGCACGCGGCGAGGCCGCAGATCGACATCGGAGGACGAAGTCCTCCTGGATCGGGAGCTGGCCGACCTGCCGCCGGACTTGCGCTGGCGCGAATGGATGCTGCGAGTCGAGGCGGTGATCTTTGCCGCGGCCGAGCCGGTCGGCCGCGAGACGCTGGCCCGTGTCGTCGGTAAGGACTGCAGCATCGATCTGCTGATCGACGACCTGCAGGAAGAGCTCCGGGACCGGCCCTATGAGATCGTCTTCGTCGCCGGCGGCTGGCAGCACCGAACGCGTCCGCGTTTCGCCGTTCCGATTAGGGCGTCACAGGCACTGACGCGGAGTGCGGCACCGGCGCTGTCCGACTTCGAAGCCATGGTGCTGATGGCGATTGCGTATTTCCAACCGATCACCCGCGGCGACCTGTCGAAGATTTTTGGCAAGGAGATCAGCCGAGACACCATCGCCAACCTGCGCAACGCCAATTTCCTCGCCTCAGGCCCGCGCAGCCCGACGCCGGGCGCACCCTATACCTATGTCACGACGAAACAGGTCCTCACCGCGTTTGGTATGGAGACGCTGCGCGATCTGCCCGACATCGAGGCATTGGAGGATGCGGGGCTGCTCAGCCGCAAGGGCGTGCAAGACGAAGCCTTGGTGGCAGTCGAGGGCGAGGAAGAATAGATTATGATTAGGTGCGCGGAGAGTCTTCGTATCACGCGCTTTTATGGCCGCATCGGTTCAGGCCAGCTCGTCGATATTCTGGCGAAGCAGCGCCGGAAACGCCTTCAGGCCACTTTGTTGAAGTCCGTCGATGAAGGCTTCGACGGACGGCATTGTCTTGCGGAGATTGTGCCGGGCTCGTTTGATGCTGGATATCAGCGCCTCGGCGAACGCCGCATGCAGGCCGATGAGGAAATCATCCGGAGACTGGCTGGCTACACCGTAGGAAGCAAGGTCTCTTGCCGGAAAGTCCCTGAGATTCCAAGTGACGATAAGGGAGGCTTTCCCAGCGATGGTGGCTGCCAGAACGTGCCGGTCGTCAGGGTCGGGTAGGTGGAGGTCCTGGATCAAGCGGTGATAGTCGGAGACGTCCGCATTCGGCAAGACGGCCTTCATCCTGTTTCGCGTGGCTATCAGGCGTTCGATGGGCAATGACGGCGTGTTGGCTGCAAGATTGCGCATCCACTCGTCATGAATGTCGTCCGTCCAGCGTGCCTCGACGAGACCGTCGAAGGCGCACTGGATCAGGACGTTGCGGAGATGGAAGGGATAGAGGACGCAGGCATCATAGACCGCGACGGGCGGTTCAGAGGCCATGGGTCCGAATGAGGTCCTCTGTGTCGTCGGTAAGCGCATCCATCGCGGCCTGGCGGGTGTCGAGCCTGGATTTCAGGGCGAGCACGTCCTTCAGGAGGGCGCGCCGATGCTTACCCACGTAGCGGAACGGCAGATCGCCCCGGTCCATCCGCAGGACAACGAGAGGCCGTGAGATGCCCAGAATGGCGGAAGCTTCTGTTGGACTGAGTTCTTGGTCTTCAGCAAGGACGGCGACGCGCTCCCCACGCAGCATATGCGCCAGTAGGGCTTCAACCGCAGCGGCGGCCGACGGTGGAATTGAGAGCTTGTGCTCGCGGCCGCCCTCGTGGTGGACGTGAAGCTCGAGCCTGTCGCCAGCAGTAAGCTTGGGCAGGGGCGAGGCTGCCCTGCGGTCCCGATCCGACAACCCGGCGAAGTGAATGATCTGGCTGGCCATGATGCGGTCTCCTTGACGGCAATATAGTAGCTGAGATGCCTAACTGCAATAACTGAAACCGGCAGTTGGTATTATGCGACCGTGTCGTCTGGTTGCGCGAACCTCGCGGGAGAAGTCGAACAGCCGCACCAGGCTCCATTCCTGTCGTCGGGCGTTTGCAACCTCAAGCTCGTTTCTCGTGATGTAGAAGGGTGTGCGCTCTCACCCGTTTGTCGTCTTCACCTCAATGAGGCGTGGTGACCCATTCGGCGCGAAACTGGCAATATCATAGCCGGCGCCGTCACCGTCTTCCTGAGATACCCATCGGACCTTGTCTGCTAAATGGCTGCGACCGGAGGCTAGAAGGTTCCCTCGTTCGTGATGGAAGACGCGCTCTTCCCCGGCCTTTCCGAGGGAGCGGTTTCTCTCGTCCCTTCCCGCCACATCAAATCTACGAGCAATCGCCTCAAACTGTGAGAGTTCAGCCGGAGGAGGAGCATTCGTCATGGTCGGTGGCGAGCTAAAGGGGAGAGTTCGCGTATCAACATGGCGTTGGGCGACCATTGTTGCGCTAGACGCTTCAAACGACGGGTTCTTTGCGAGCCGCCTCGAAACGGCCTCCGCCAATGACATCTGCAAATTGAAGCGAGGTTGATAGCCCCTGATATACGGTAGCCCAAAGCCGATCATTGCGGCCGATATGTTGCAGTTCTTAAACTCGATCGAGCCCTTGGATCGACCGAGGGACTGCTGAAGACCCCTGTTGCTCATGGCCTTGTTGTAGGCGCGACCAGCCAGATCATCCATCAGCATTTGGAAGTAGACGGCGACGACCGCGTCGTTTTCCCGATCGGACCAATGTTCAGCGTTCATGCCGCCACGCTATGGCGGCAAAGCTCCTTTGTCATCTGGAAGCCCCGGAAATTCGAGTTTGACGGCTGGTATAGGTCTGCTCGGACTTGCTCAACGTTCGAACGCTACACACCCTTCA
>CBFGOD010000093.1:0-12242 GCA_965650295.1 uncultured Shinella sp.
ATAGACCTGCGTCGTCGAAAGGCTGACATGGCCGAGCAGTTCCTGAATGGTGCGCAGGTCGCCGCCGCCGGCCAGAAGATGCGTGGCGAAGGAGTGGCGCAAAGCATGCGGCGTGGCACTGTCCGGCAGGCCGAGTGCACCGCGCATTTTCTGCATCTCGCGCTGGATGATGGCCGGTTGCAGCGGCCCGCCGCGCGCGCCGCGGAAGAGTGGTTTGTCCGCGCCAAGTGGGAACGGGCAGAGCTTGATATAGTCCTCGACGCCTGTTCGCGCCGGCGCGATGAGCGGCACGATGCGCGTCTTGTCGCCTTTGCCGATGATGCGCAGCGAGGTGGGACTGCCGGTGAAATCGGCCGGCGTCAGCGACAGGGCCTCGGAGATACGCAGGCCGCAGCCATAGAGAAGCGTGAGCACGGCGGCGTTGCGCACCCGGATCCACGGTTCCTCGGCGAGTTGCTCATGGGCATCGACGACAGCGATGGCCTGGCGGTCAGAGAGCGGTTTCGGCAGGGATTTCGGCTGTTTGGGCGAACGCACGGCCGCAGCGCCGGCGGCATTGGCGAGGCCCTTGCGTTCGAGATGGCGCAGGAAGGAGCGCAGGCCGGCAAGGCCGCGGCCGAGCGTGCGGGCACCCGCCCCATCGCGGCGGCGGGCGGCGAGGAAGCCGCGCAGGTCTGCCGGGCGCAGATTGCCGATGTCCTTCAGGCGGGCAGGCGCGGCAAGGTGCTGCGTCAGGAAGGCAAGGAACTGGCGGGTGTCGCGCTCATAGGCATCGAGCGTGTGGCCGGCAAGACGGCGCTCGTCGGAAAGCGATGCAAGCCAGGCCTGCCGCTCGGTCATGAGCGCGGGATCGGCGATGATGAGAAGTTCGGTCATGTCCTGCCTTCGCGGTTTGCCGCAGGATCGGCGATTTGCGTTAGGGTTTTGCTAACATTCGCCAAAAGGCTGGGCAAAGCGGCCTGTCTTCCTCTAGACACGGTGGGCTGTAAGAGAGCGCCGTGTTCAAGAAGCCGGGTGAAACCATGCTGCTGCGGTCGATGTCCGCCGAAAACTATCGCTCGCTGCGCTCGATCCGCATGGATCTCGGGCGGGTGAACCTGTTCGTCGGCGAGAATGGTGCGGGAAAATCGAACCTCTACCGGTCGCTGCAATTGGTGCAGGCGGCGGTGCGCGGGACGTTTGCGCAGGAGATCGCGGCGGAGGGTGGCATGGCCTCGGCGCTCTGGACGGGCAGACGGCGGGCGAACGAGCCGGTGCGCATCCGCCTGGAAACCGAGCTTCTGGACGAGGATCGCGCGATCACCTTCCGCTACCGCGTCGAGGCGGGGTTACGGCCGCCGAAGGCCGCCGCCGGCTTTGCCTTCGAGCCGCAGGTCAAGGCCGAGGAACTGACCATCGAGACCGGCCGCCGGCCAGTGACGGTTATGAAGCGCGCCGGCCCCGGCATTCTGGTGCGCAACGAGACCGGGCGAATGGTCGAGCATCCCGAACAGGCGATGACTTCGGAAACGGCGATCGCGCTGCTGGGCGATGCCGGGCATTATCCGGAAATCGGCACCTTTCGCCGTGCCGTCTCGCAGTGGCGTTTCTTCCATGGCTTCCGCTCGGATCGCGATTCGGCGCTGCGCCAGCCCTGCCTTGCCGTCACCGCTCCGCTGCTCGATGAGAATGGAGCGAACATGGCGGCAGTCTTCGCCACGCTGACCTGGACGCGGGAGGATACCATCGATCTCGACCGCGCCGTTGCGGATGCCTTCGGCGGGGCGCGACTCACGGTGCCGAACCCGGAAGAGTTCGCCTCCTATGGCCTTGTCTTCCCGCAATTTCCGCAGCGTGTCTTCCAGCCGCGCGAGCTGTCCGATGGGCAGATCCGCTTCCTGGCGCTGGCTGCGGCGCTGCTGTCCTATCGCACGCCGCCGCTGATCGCGCTCAACGAGCCGGAGGCGAGCCTCCATCCCGATATGCTGCCGCCGCTGGCCGAAATGATCGCGCGCGCCGCGCAGTCGAGCCAGCTGTGGATCGTCACCCATTCCGAGCGGCTGGCGCAGGAGGTGGAGACGCGCTGCGGTGTCAGGGCGAAGCGCGTCGTGCGCCATGACGGCGCGACCTGGATCGACGGCATGCGGCTGACCGGCGCGATGGATGACGATGACGAATAACGGAGCCGCCATCTTTGCGGTTTTCTTCCCGCAGCCATGGGGGCATGGTCGCGGTCCATGAGCAGCGATTCGACCAATCTTTTCGGCGACAGGCTTTTTCCGCGCACGGTGCCCGTCATGGTGCCGGTGCCGACGCCCGTGCCGTATTCCTATACGGTGCCCGAGGACATGGCCGTGCAGCCCGGCTCCATCGTGCAGGTGCCGCTCGGGCCGCGTCTGGTGCCGGGTGTCGTCTGGGATGGTGGCGATGACGGCAAGGTCGATCCGAAGAAGCTGAGGCCGATCGAGAAGGTGTTCGATTGCCCGCCGCTCTCCAAGGAGATGCGCGATTTTCTCGACTGGGTCTCCGCCTATACGGTGACGCCGCCGGGCCTCGTCGCCCGCATGGCGCTGCGCGCGCCGACCGCTTTCGATCCCGAACCGATGATCGAGGGCCTGCGTTTCACCGGCCATCGGCCGGAGCGGCTGACGAGCGCCCGCGAGCGAGTTCTGGAAATGGTCGAGGACGGCATTGCCTGGACGAAGTCGGGCCTTGCCCATGCCGCAGGCACGTCGAGCAGCGTCATCGACGGGCTGATGAAGCAGGGCACGTTCGAAACCGTCTTCCTGCCGCCGCCGCCGGTCGTTGCGGCTCCGGATCCCGATTATGTCGCGCCCCGGCTCGAAGGGCCGCAGACCGATAGTGCGGCGGAGCTGGTGGAGAGCGTGCAGAAGGGCGTCTTCTCCGTCTCGCTGATCGACGGCATCACCGGCTCCGGCAAGACGGAGGTCTATTTCGAGGCGATTGCCGAGACGCTGAGGCGTGGCAGGCAGGTGCTCATCCTGCTGCCCGAGATCGCGCTGACAGCGAGTTTCCTCGAACGGTTCCAGGATCGTTTCGGCGCCAAGCCCGCCGAATGGCATTCCGATCTTGCGCCGCGCACCCGCGAGCGTGTGTGGCGGCAGGTGACGACGGGAGATGTGCGGGTCGTGGCGGGTGCGCGTTCGGCGCTGTTCCTGCCCTTCGAAAATCTCGGTCTCGTCATCGTCGATGAGGAGCACGACCCGGCCTACAAGCAGGAAGACCGCGTCTTCTACAATGCGCGCGACATGGCGGTGGTGCGCGCCCGCATTGGCGATTTCCCGGCCGTGCTCGTCTCGGCGACGCCGTCGGTGGAGAGCCGGGTCAACAGCGATGTCGGGCGCTATCGCAAGCTGCATCTGCCGACGCGCTACGGTGACGCGGCGCTGCCGGACCTGCATCTCGTCGACATGCGCCGCCATCCGCCGGCGCGTGGCGGCTTCTTGTCGCCGATCCTGCTGCGCGGCATCCAGCGCACCATCGAGAAGGAAGAACAGGCGCTGCTCTTTCTCAATCGCCGTGGTTATGCGCCGCTGACGCTCTGCCGCGTCTGCGGCCACCGTTTCCAGTGCCCGCAATGCTCCAGCTGGCTGGTGGAGCACCGGTTTCGCGGGCAGATCCAGTGCCATCATTGCGGCTATGCCGAGCGCACGCCCGAGGCCTGCCCGGAATGCGGCACCTTCGACCATCTCGCCGCCTGCGGGCCGGGGGTGGAACGCATCGCTGAGGAGGTGGAAAAACACTTTCCCGAAGCGCGCACCATTGTGCTTTCCTCCGACCTGATGGGCGTGAAGCGCCTCCGGCTGGAGCTGGAGGCGATCGCGCGCGGCGAGGCGGATATCGTCATCGGCACGCAGCTGGTCGCCAAGGGGCACAATTTCCCGCTGATGTCGCTGGTCGGCGTCGTCGATGCGGATCTCGGCCTGTCGAACGGCGATCCGCGTGCAGCGGAGCGCACCTTCCAGCTCTTGTCGCAGGTGACGGGTCGCGCCGGGCGCTCGGGCCTGAAGAGCCACGGCCTCATCCAGACCTATCAGCCGGCGCACCCGGTCATGCAGGCCATAGTCTCGGGCGATGCGCAGGCCTTTTACGATCGCGAGATCGGCGAGCGGGAAAAGGCGTTGCTGCCGCCGTTCGGCCGGCTGGCTTCCGTTATCGTTTCGGCAGACACCCGCAATGAGGCCGAAGCGCATGCGCGGGGATTGCGGCAGGCCGCCCCCCAGGTCACCGGCATTTCGATTCTCGGGCCGGCGGAAGCGCCGCTGGCGCTCGTGCGCGGCCGCCATCGGTTCCGTCTGCTGGTGCACGGCCGCAGAAACAGCGATATGCAGACCTTCCTGCGCACCATGCTGGCCAACGGGCCGAAGGAACGCGCCTCGCTGCAGGTGCAGCTCGATATCGATCCGCAGAGTTTCCTGTGATGGGCGTGGTTAACAAAGACTTGTGCGAACTTTTGCCGTCCGCTTCTGCCCGCCCTGCGGCTGTGCGATAGAGGGCGGCGGGCAGTTCTGGAGAAAAGCCGAGATGGAATTCTACATCCCCACCGAAACCGGCGAATTCCTCGCCTTCTGTGCGGCCATCGTCACGGGGCTCTTGGGCCTCTTCGGCCTTTTCGCCCCCGGCACGGCGCTGAAGCTCGCAGGATTGCAACCGAAGGAAACGAGCCGGGAAGGGCTTGCCTTCGTGCGCTCGGCCGGCGGCTTCTATGCGGGGCTTGCCATCGTGGCGCTGCTGATGGCGCAGAGCTGGATCTATATGGCGATCGGCGGCGGTTTCGCGCTTGCCGCCTTCGGCCGCCTTCTCTCGCTGATGTCGGACGGTTCGTTCAGCGCGAAGAATCTTCTGGTGCTTTGCGTCCAGGCGGTGCTTGCGGCGCTGCCGCTCGGCTATGCTTTCGGCTTCCTCTGAGAGAAAAACGCCATTTTCCGCTCCGCCTGCGCCAGAACATAGTTCGCGCAGTCAACTTTTGCTCCGACTGTGGCCGACTTATGGCGCATTCCTGCGTCCGGCGTGTTGCGAGTCCCGGTTTCCTATGCTAGACGAACCGCGAAATTCAGAAAAAGCGGGCGAAAAAGCCTGTGGGAGCTGAAGATTACAGCAACGATTTCAAGGGTTTAGGACCGTAGCCCCGCTACTGCCCGGCGCCTTGAATGAAAAAAGAGAAGCTTGTGCCCGTGGCAGACACATCCCAGCTCGTTTCCGGTGTTGCAGAAAGATACGCGTCTTCGCTTTTCGACCTCGCGCAGGAAGCTGGCTCCGCTGCCGCTGTCGGCGCCGATCTCGACCGTTTCCAGGCCCTGATCGATGAGAGCGAAGATCTGAAGCGGCTGATCGCCAGCCCCGTCTTCTCCGCCGAAGATCAGACCAAGGCCATTGCCGCCGTTGCCGCCAAGGCCGGCATCACGGGCCTCGTGGCAAACTTCCTCAAGGTGGTTGCGTCAAATCGCCGCCTGTTCGCCGTCCCGGGCATGATCAAGGCTTACCGCGTCATCGCGGCCCGCGCCCGCGGCGAAATCACGGCCGATGTTACCTCGGCCCATGCGCTGACCGCAGCGCAGGAAACTGAATTGAAGGCGGCGCTGAAGAGCGCCACCGGCAAAGACGTGGCGATTGCCGTCACCGTCGACCCGTCCATTCTCGGTGGTCTGATCGTCAAGGTGGGATCGCGCCAGATCGACACGTCCCTTCGCACCAAACTCTCTACTCTTAAGCTTGCACTGAAAGAGGTCGGCTGATGGATATCCGCGCCGCGGAAATTTCCGCAATTCTCAAAGATCAGATCAAAAACTTCGGCAAAGAGGCGGAAGTCTCTGAAGTCGGTCAGGTGCTGTCCGTCGGTGACGGTATCGCCCGCGTTTACGGCCTCGACAATGTCCAGGCCGGTGAAATGGTCGAATTCCCCGGTGGCATCCGTGGCATGGCCCTGAACCTGGAAAGCGACAACGTCGGTGTCGTTATTTTCGGTTCCGACCGTGACATCAAGGAAGGCGACACCGTCAAGCGTACCGGCGCCATCGTGGACGTTCCGGTCGGTCCGGAACTGCTCGGCCGCGTCGTCGACGCGCTCGGCAACCCGATCGACGGCAAGGGCCCGATCAATGCCAAGCAGCGCGCCCGCGTTGACGTCAAGGCTCCGGGTATCATCCCGCGCAAGTCGGTTCATGAGCCGATGTCGACCGGCCTCAAGGCCATCGATGCCCTCATCCCGGTCGGCCGCGGCCAGCGCGAGCTCGTCATCGGCGACCGCCAGACCGGCAAGACCGCCATCATTCTGGACACGATCCTGAACCAGAAGGCCATCCACGACAACGGCCCGGACGGCGACAAGCTGTACTGCGTCTACGTCGCTATCGGCCAGAAGCGTTCGACGGTTGCCCAGTTCGTGAAGGTTCTCGAAGAGCGCGGCGCTCTCCAGTACTCGATCATCGTTGCCGCAACGGCGTCCGACCCGGCGCCGATGCAGTACCTCGCACCGTTCGCCGGCTGCGCGATGGGCGAATACTTCCGTGACAACGGCAAGCACGCCCTCATCGGTTACGACGACCTTTCCAAGCAGGCCGTTTCCTACCGTCAGATGTCGCTCCTGCTGCGCCGCCCGCCGGGCCGCGAAGCTTACCCGGGCGACGTTTTCTACCTGCATTCGCGTCTCCTCGAGCGCGCTGCAAAGCTCAACGACGACATGGGCGCTGGCTCGCTGACGGCTCTGCCGGTCATCGAAACCCAGGGTAACGACGTTTCGGCGTTCATCCCGACCAACGTGATCTCGATCACGGACGGCCAGATCTTCCTTGAAACGGACCTGTTCTACCAGGGTATCCGCCCGGCCGTTAACGTCGGTCTGTCGGTTTCCCGCGTGGGCTCGGCCGCTCAGATCAAGGCGATGAAGCAGGTCGCCGGCTCGATCAAGGGCGAACTCGCCCAGTATCGCGAAATGGCAGCCTTCGCCCAGTTCGGCTCGGACCTCGACGCCGCAACGCAGCGCCTGCTGAACCGTGGTGCACGCCTGACTGAACTCCTGAAGCAGCCGCAGTTCTCGCCGCTGAAGACGGAAGAGCAGGTCGCGGTCATCTTCGCGGGCGTCAACGGTTACCTCGACAAGCTGCCGGTCAACCAGGTCGGCAAGTTCGAGCAGGGCCTGCTGGCGTATCTGCGCTCCGAGGGTAAGGCTATCCTCGATGCGATCCGCACCGACAAGTCGATCAGCGACGACACGAAGGGCAAGCTCAAGGCTGCCATCGACGCCTTCGCCAAGAGCTTCGGCTGAGATCGAACGGTTCGTGCCCTGCGCGCCTCCGGCGCGCAGGCAGCCCCGGAACTTTGATTGACGCATGACCTCTCGGGGTCGTGTTACAGGACGGAAAACGGATGCCTTCACTTAAGGATCTGAAAAACCGGATCGCCTCCGTCAAGGCGACGCAGAAGATCACCAAGGCGATGAAAATGGTCGCCGCGGCGAAGCTTCGGCGTGCCCAGGAAGCGGCCGAGGCCGCCCGGCCCTATTCGCAGCGCATGAGCGCCGTTCTCGCCAACATCGCCCAGGCCGTTGGCCAGGACGACTCGGCACCGCGTCTGATGACCGGCACGGGCAAGGACCAGGTTCATCTGCTCGTCGTCTGCACGGCCGAACGCGGTCTGTGCGGCGGCTTCAACTCGCAGATCGCGCGTCTGGCGCGTGACCACACCCGCAAGCTTCTGGCCAGCGGCAAGACGGTCAAGATCGTCTGCGTCGGCAAGAAGGGCTTCGATATCCTGCGCCGCGAGTTCGCCTCGCTGATCGTCGACCGCGTCGATCTGCGCGAAGTCAAGCGCATCGGCTTTGCGAATGCAGACCAGATCGGCCGCAAGGTCATCGGTCTCTTCGAGCAGGGCGAATTCGACGTCTGCACGCTGTTTTATTCCGAGTTCAAGTCGGTCATCTCGCAGATCCCGACCGCGCTCCAGCTTATCCCGGCTTCCGCTCCGGCGGCCGTTGCCGAGACGACGGGTGCGACGGCGATCTACGACTACGAGCCGGATGCCGGCGCCATCCTCGGCGACCTCATTCCGCGCAACATTTCGGTGCAGATCTTCCGGGCCCTGCTCGAGAATGTTGCCGGTGAAATGGGCGCCAAGATGAGCGCAATGGACAACGCGACCCGCAATGCTGGTGAAATGATCAACAAGCTGACGCTGAACTACAACCGTCAGCGCCAGGCTCAGATCACCAAGGAACTCATCGAAATCATCTCGGGCGCTGAAGCGCTCTAAGGACCAGGACAAAGAGGGTAAGACACATGGCTAAGGCAGCTACCCCCAAGGAAACCGTAGCGGAAAAGAAGCCCGCTGCTCGTAAGCCGGCAGCAAAGACCGCCGCTGCAACGAAGGCTGCCGCACCGGCTGCTTTTGTCGCGACCGGTCGTGTCACGCAGGTCATCGGCGCCGTCGTCGACGTTGCTTTTGACGGCGCCCTGCCGCAGATCCTGAACGCGCTGGAAACCGACAACAACGGCAACCGCCTTGTTCTCGAAGTTGCCCAGCACCTCGGCGAAAACACCGTCCGCACGATCGCCATGGACTCGACCGAAGGTCTCGTCCGCGGTCAGCCGGTTGCCGACACGGGCGCCCCGATCACCGTTCCGGTCGGTCCGGAAACGCTCGGCCGCATCATGAACGTCATCGGCGAGCCCGTTGACGAAGCCGGTCCGCTCACCACCTCCGGCAAGCGCGCCATCCACCAGGAAGCTCCGGCTTACGTCGAGCAGTCCACGGAAGCGCAGATCCTCGTCACCGGCATCAAGGTCGTCGACCTCTTGGCTCCCTATGCAAAGGGCGGCAAGATCGGCCTGTTCGGCGGCGCAGGCGTCGGCAAGACCGTTCTCATCATGGAATTGATCAACAACGTCGCCAAGGCGCACGGTGGTTACTCGGTGTTCGCAGGCGTGGGTGAACGTACCCGCGAAGGCAACGACCTTTACCACGAAATGATCGAGTCCGGCGTTAACAAGCACGGCGGCGGCGAAGGCTCCAAGGCAGCCCTCGTTTACGGCCAGATGAACGAACCGCCGGGTGCACGCGCTCGCGTCGCTCTGACGGGTCTGACGATCGCTGAAGACTTCCGCGACAAGGGCCAGGACGTTCTGTTCTTCGTCGACAACATCTTCCGCTTCACGCAGGCCGGTTCCGAAGTGTCGGCTCTGCTTGGCCGTATCCCGTCGGCCGTGGGCTATCAGCCGACGCTCGCGACCGACATGGGCCAGATGCAGGAACGCATCACGACCACGACCAAGGGTTCGATCACCTCGGTTCAGGCCATTTACGTTCCCGCCGACGACTTGACCGACCCCGCGCCGGCCACCTCGTTCGCCCACCTGGACGCCACGACCGTTCTGTCGCGTTCGATCGCCGAAAAGGGTATCTACCCGGCCGTTGACCCGCTCGACTCGACCTCGCGCATGCTCGACCCGATCGTTGTCGGCGAAGAGCACTACGAAGTCGCCCGTAAGGTCCAGACGACCCTGCAGCGCTACAAGGCTCTCCAGGACATCATCGCCATCCTGGGCATGGACGAACTGTCGGAAGACGACAAGCTGGCCGTTGCCCGCGCCCGCAAGATCGAGCGCTTCCTGTCGCAGCCGTTCTTCGTCGCCGAAGTCTTCACCGGTTCGCCGGGCAAGCTCGTCGCTCTCGAAGACACGATCAAGGGCTTCAAGGGCCTGGTCAACGGCGACTACGACCACCTGCCGGAAGCTGCCTTCTACATGGTCGGTTCCATGGAAGAAGCCATCGAAAAGGCCAAGAAGCTGGCTGCCGAAGCCGCTTAATGTTTTGGCGGGCGCCCAATGGGGGCCCGCTGACCTTACTGGCCGTATGAAATCAGAAGAAGTGAATGGTCATGGCTGACAATTTCAACTTTGAACTCGTCTCTCCCGAGCGGCTGCTGGTTTCCGGCAGCGTCAGCGAAGTCGTCATTCCGGCGACCGAGGGCGAGATGACCGTCATGGCCAACCACGCGCCGACCATGACGACGATCAAGCCCGGTGTCGTCACCGTGAAGTTCGCGGATGGCAAGAAGGACCGCTATGTGGTCTTCGGCGGTTTCGCCGACATCATCCCGACCGGCTGCACGCTGCTCGCCGAATCCGCCGTTCCGGCCGGTGAGGTCAAGAGCGACGAGATCACCCGCCGCATCGAAGCTGCCCGCGCGGAACTGGCCCACGCCAAGTCCGACGACCAGAAGTTCGGCATCGAGACCTATCTCGCAGAGCTGACGACGCTTCAGGGCATCGTCGTTCCGGTCTGATTCTTCTGCCGAACCTGCACCCATCGAACCCGCCTTTCCGGCGGGTTTTTTGTTGCCCTCAAAAAGCCGCCTGCCAGCAGAAGAACCTCTTTACCTTATCGCCAGGAAAATGCCTCCCGGCGACACAACCTCAGCGCGGGATTTGCTGTTTCTTTACGGCGTCGCGGGAGAGTGGCCGCACTATGCCGTCCGTCATGAAGGCGGGCCTTCGCGCAAGGACGAGGATGATGAGCAGCAAGATCGTACCCGTAATCATGGCCGGCGGTAAGGGCACGCGCCTGTGGCCCCTCTCGCGCGCCTCCGCACCGAAACAGTTCCTCGAATTCCTCGGCGAGACGACGCTGTTCCAGAAGACACTGGCGCGCGTGGCGGACGAGGCGCTCTATGAGGCCCCCGTCATCGTCACCAACAGCGACTTCCGCTTCCTCGTCGCCGAGCAGGCGCGCGCTGCGGACATGGCGCTGGCCTCGATCCTGCTCGAACCCGTCGCGCGCAACACGGCGCCGGCGCTTGCCGCGGCCGCAACGCTGGTGGCACGCCTCCATGGCGATCAGGCGATCATGCAGGTTCTTGCCTCCGATCACGAGATTGATGCCGACGCCACCTATTTCGACTGCATCGTCAAGGCGCGCACTGCCGCCGAAGCCGGACGCCTCGTGACATTCGGCATCACGCCGCACGAACCAGCCACCGGCTATGGCTATATCGAGATCGGCGAGGATCTCGGCAATGGCGCCAATGCGGTGCGCCGTTTCGTCGAAAAGCCGGATCGCGACAAGGCCGCCGCGATGCTGGAGGCGGGCGGCTATCTCTGGAATTCCGGCATGTTCATGCTGCCGGTCGGGCTTTTCCTGCGCGAACTTCGCCAATATGCGCCAGAGGTACTGGACGCCGCCGCCGAAGCAGTTGCCAAGGCGCAGCACGACCTCGATTTCGAACGGCTCGACGAGGCGGCTTTTTCGCGCGCGCCTGATATTTCCGTGGACTATGCGATCTTCGAGAAGACGCCGATCGCCGCTGTCGTGCCGTCGCCCATCACCTGGTCCGATCTCGGCAGCTGGGATTCCGTCTGGAAGACTGGCAAGCAGGATGATGCCGGCAATGTCGCCGATGGCAGCACGACCGTGCTCGACACGCGCAATTCGCTGGTCATCTCCCGCGACATTCATGTCGCCGTGCAGGGCCTCGACAATATCGCCGTCATCGCCAGCGAGGATGCGGTCTATGTCGGACGGATGGAAGACAGCCAGAATGTCGGCAAGCTGGTGAAACATCTGGCGAGCCTGCCGAAGACGGCGAAGCTGACCGAGACGCACCCGACCGCCTACCGCCCCTGGGGCGGCTATACTTCTGTGCTGAATGGCGAGCGCTTCCAGGTGAAGCGGTTGTTCGTGACGCCGGGCAAGCGGCTGTCGCTGCAGAAGCACCATCATCGCTCCGAACATTGGATCGTCGTGCGCGGCACGGCTGAAGTGACGATCGGCGACAAGACGATCCCGCTGCGCGAAAACGAATCGGTCTATATCCCGCAGGGCGAACTGCATCGCCTCGCCAATCCCGGAAAGATCATGCTCGAACTGATCGAGGTGCAGACCGGCTCCTATCTCGGCGAGGACGATATCATCCGTATCGAGGACGAGTTCGGCCGCGGCTGAACTGCTATTTCTCGCCGCGCCGCTTCGGCGGCGGGCAGCGGCCAAGCGCGCGGCATTCCGCATCCAGCCAGATGCCGGCGCCCTGCGTCATCGCGGCCTGCTGCTGGCCGGCGAGCCGCGGTGTTGCGGCCCAGGCGGCCCCCTTGGTGACGAGTGTCTGCGCCAGATCCGCTTCCGCGACGGCGCAGGTCACGAAAGAGACCGTGCCGAGCCGGAAATCCTGCCGGCAGGTCAAGGTCCGGTTGGCAATCAGCCGGCGGAAATAGATGCGGGCCTGCTGGCCGCAGGCAACGAGATGCTGGTCATCG
>CBFGOD010000094.1:0-12176 GCA_965650295.1 uncultured Shinella sp.
GCCCCATCCAATCTCCCCCCTTGTGGGGGAGATGCCCGGCAGGGCAGAGGGGGGTGCCCGCCCTTACTGCGCCGTCGCGCCTTCGGCTTCCTTGGCGGTGGCTGCCGCCTTTTCCGCTTCCAGCTTGCGCCAGCGGCGGACATTCTGGTTGTGCTCGTCCAGCGTCTCGGCGAAGACGTGGCCGCCCGTGCCGTCGGCGACGAAATAGAGGTCGCTGGTGCGCGAGGGATTGGCGACGGCTTCGAGCGCCGCGCGACCCGGATTGGCGATCGGCGTCGGCGGCAGGCCCTTGATGATATAGGTGTTGTAGGGCGTCTGCTTTTCGAGGTCCGACTGGTAGATCGGCCGGTCGGCCGGTTTCCCGTCGCCGCCGAAGATGCCGTAGATGATCGTCGGGTCGGATTGCAGGCGCATGCCCTTGTCGAGACGGTTCATGAAGACGGAAGCGACGCGCGAACGCTCGTCGGCCCGGCCGGTTTCCTTCTCGACGATCGAGGCGAGCGTGACGAATTCCTCACGCGTGGCGACCGGAAGCTTGTCGTCGCGCTTTTCCCAGATCTGGTCGATCAGGTTCTTCTGCGCCGCCAGCATCTGCTGGAGAATGTCGGCGCGCTTGGTGCCGCGCGAAAACTTGTAGGTGTCGGTCATCAGCGAGCCCTCGGCGGGCAGTTCCTGCGGCAGGTCGCCTTCCAGCACCGGATCGTCCTGCAGGCGCTTGAACACCTGCTTGACCGTCAGCCCCTCGGGAACCGAGACGCTGTAAAGGATCGACTTGCCGGATTTCAAGAGTTCAACGATCTCGCGCATGGTCGCGCCGGCCTTGATCTCGTATTCGCCGGCCTTCAGCGTCTCGCCATCGAGATAGATGCGCGACAGCACGCGGAAGACGCGGCTGTCGGTGATGATGTTGTTGCGCTCGAGGTTCGAGGCGATCTCATTGGTGCCCGCACCCGCGCGCACGATGAAATTCGTATTGGCCTGCAGCGGACCGGCTTCCTCGTAGCTCTTCACACCATAGTAGAAAACGCCCACGCCGATCAGCGTCGCGAAGACGATCACGGTCATGACGAAATTCAGGAAGATGACAAGCTGGCTGCGGGCCTTGCGCGAGCGGCGGCGGCTCGGCGGCTCAGGCACCTGTTCGGGGCGCAGGGCCTCCTTGGCGGACTTCGGAATGATGCGCGGCTGGCCGGATGCCTCGCCGCGGCCAAACTGGGTCTCGCCGGATTCGTTCGTGTCGCTCACGGACTGTCCTCATGGGTTCTGGCATTGCTCGACCGTCTTCCAGCAGAGTAATGCGGCAAAAGCAGGGATAAAACTGCTTCGTATGTCGATGCGCCGGCGAGCCCCCATATCCGCCCTTCGGGCACCTTCTCCCCGACGGAGAGAAGGAATGGAGGATGCGACGTCTCGGTTATCCCCTTCTCCCCTCGGGGAGAAGGTGCCGGCAGGCGGATGAGGGGGCTGCCGGCGATGGGGTGATGCTCAAACGTAACGTTTCAGGACCAGCGATGCATTCGTTCCGCCGAAGCCGAACGAGTTGGACAGTGCCACGTTGATCTCGCGCTTGCGGGCCTTGTGCGGCACAAGGTCGATCGCCGTCTCGACGGCGGGATTGTCGAGGTTCAGCGTCGGCGGGGCGATGTTATCGCGGATCGCCAGCGCCGAGAAGATGGCTTCGACAGCGCCGGCAGCACCCAGCAGGTGGCCGATGGCCGACTTGGTCGAGGACATCGACAGGCGCGAGGCGGCGTCACCCATCAGACGCTCGACCGCGCCAAGCTCGATCGTGTCGGCCATGGTCGAGGTTCCGTGCGAATTGATGTAGTCGACTTCGCTTGCCGGAATGCCGGCGCGCTTCAGCGCCATCTGCATGCAGCGGTAAGCGCCGTCACCGTCTTCCGAAGGCGCGGTGATGTGGTAGGCGTCGCCCGACAGGCCGTAGCCGACGACTTCGGCATAAATCTTCGCGCCGCGCGCCTTGGCGTGTTCCAGCTCTTCCAGAACGACCACGCCGGCACCCTCGCCCATGACGAAACCGTCGCGGTCGCGGTCATAGGGGCGCGAGGCTGCGGTCGGGTCGTCGTTGCGCTCGGTCGACAGCGCCTTGCAGGCGGCAAAGCCGGCGAGCGCGATGCGGCAGATCGGGGATTCGGCACCGCCGGCGACCATGACGTCGGCGTCACCCAGCGCGATCAGGCGGCTGGCATCGCCGATGGCGTGCGCGCCGGTCGAGCAGGCGGTGACGACGGAATGGTTGGGGCCGCGCAGCTTGTGCTTGATCGAAACCTGGCCGGAGGCGAGGTTGATCAGGCGGCCGGGAATGAAGAAGGGCGAGACGCGGCGGGGGCCCTTGTCGCGCAGTGTGTAGCCGGCCTCGACGATGCCTTCGAGGCCGCCGATGCCGGAGCCGATGAGCACGCCGGTCGCAATCTGGTCTTCGTCGGTCTTGGGATGCCAGCCGGCATCGATCAGTGCCATATCGGCGGCGGCGACGGCATAGGTGATGAAGGGATCGACCTTGCGCTGTTCCTTCGGCTCCATCCACTGGTCGGCATTGTAGGTGCCGTCAGTGCCGTCGCCGAGCGGGATCGAGCAGGCAATCTTTGCAGGAAGATCTTCGACCTCGAAGGTCGTTACCCTGGCAGCGCCGCTGCGGCCCTCAAGAAGCCGGCTCCAGGAAACTTCGGTGCCACAGCCAAGCGGGGATACCATGCCGGTACCCGTGATAACGACACGCCTCATCGTCCGTGATCCACCCTATCGAATTCTATGTCTTTGCCCCAAGAGGAGGTAGGCCTCCGGGAGGAGACCGGGACGGGCCGCCAGAAGAGCGGCCCGCCGGTATCGATGATTAGGCCTGGGCCTTCTCGATGAACTTGACGGCGTCGCCGACCGTCAGGATCGAGTCAGCAGCATCATCGGGGATCTCGACGCCGAACTCTTCTTCGAAGGCCATGACCAGTTCGACGGTGTCGAGCGAGTCCGCGCCAAGGTCATCGATGAAGCTTGCGCCTTCGCTGACCTTTTCGGCGTCAACGCCCAGATGATCAATGACAATTTTCTTTACGCGTTCTGCTACGTCGCTCATGTCGGATTCCTCGACCTTTGTTTTTTTGATCGGCGCCTTTCACAGCGCCGGGCACTCAACACGCCCGATATGCCTCAAGAACATATCCGGCAATCTCTTCAACCGGCAATGCGGCATCGGCGATACTGTTCCATACCACTCGATTGCGCAGGCATTTGCCCGTCGACTGCTGACAGTCATGGCCCGATTAACACGGTTTAAGTCTGCCGCAAAGTCCGAAAATGGCCGGTGCACCAGCGGTCAACATGCAATTCATGCCGGCCCGCCGGGGCATTTCGTCCAGCTTAGATCATCGCCATGCCGCCGTTCACATGCAGCGTCTGGCCCGTCATGTAGGATGCTTCGGAAGAAGCGAGATAGGCGACGGCGGACGCGACTTCCGTGCCGGTGCCCATGCGCTTCATGGGAATGGCCCCCATGATCGCTTCCTTCTGCTTGTCGTTCAGCTTGCCGGTCATGGCGCTTTCGATGAAGCCCGGCGCCACGCAGTTGACCGTGACGTTGCGGGTGGCGATTTCCTGGGCGAGCGACTTGGTGAAGCCGATCATGCCGGCCTTGGAGGCGCAGTAGTTCGCCTGACCCGGATTGCCGGTGACGCCGACGACCGAGGTGATGTTGATGATGCGGCCGTAGCGGCGGCGCATCATCGGATGGGTCAGCTCGCGCGTCAGGCGGAAGACGGCCGTGAGGTTCACTTCCAGAACGGCATCCCAGTCGTCGTCGCTCATGCGCACGAACAGGCCGTCCTTGGTGATGCCGGCATTATTGACGAGGATGTCGACGCCGCCGAGTTCGGCTTCGGCCTTTTCACCCAGCGCCTTGACTTCGGCGCGGTCGGAAAGGTTGGCCGGGAAGATCTGGACGCGTTCGCCGAATTCGTTGGCGAGCGTTTCGAGCTTCTCGACGCGGGTGCCGTGCAGGCCGACGATGGCGCCCTGGGCATGCAGGATGCGGGCGATCTCCTCGCCGATGCCGCCGGATGCGCCGGTAACCAGTGCCTTGCGGCCGGAAAGATCAAACATGGGTGCGTTCCTTATCAAAAGAGATCAGCCGAGGAGTGCTGCAAGCGCACTGTCGATATCGGTGGGCGTGTTGATGGCAATGCCGGTGACGGACTTGTCGATGCGGCGCGCAAGGCCGGTCAGCACCTTGCCGGAGCCGACTTCGTACAGCGTCGTCACATCGTTCTTGCCGAACCATTCGACCGTCTCGCGCCAGCGGACCTGACCGGTGACCTGCTCGACGAGCAGGCGGACGATCTCCTGCGGATCGCTTACGGGCGCGGCGCGCACATTGGCGACGACGGGCACAACCGGAGCCTTGGCTTCGACGGCGGCAAGCGCCTCGCGCATGGCATCGGCAGCGGGCGCCATCAGGGCGGAATGGAAGGGTGCGGAGACCGAAAGCATCAGCGCGCGCTTGGCGCCCTTTTCCGTCGCGAGACGGGCCGCGACCTCGACGGCCGGCTTGGAGCCGGAGATGACAAGCTGGCCGCCGCCATTGTCATTGGCGATCTGGCACGAGCCGCCCTTGGAGGCTTCCTGACAGATGGCTTCGACATCCGCCTGCTCCAGGCCGATGATCGCCGCCATGGCGCCCTCGCCGACCGGAACGGCCGACTGCATGGCATTGCCGCGAATGCGCAGAAGGCGTGCGGTATCGGCCAGCGAAAAGGTGCCGGCGGCGCAGAGTGCGGAATATTCGCCGAGCGAATGGCCGGCGACGTAGGCGACCTTGTCCTTCAGCGACAGGCCGCGTGCCTCGAGCACGCGCATGACGGCGATGGACACGGCCATCAGTGCCGGCTGGGCATTGGCCGTCAGCGTCAGCGTTTCCTCGGGACCGTCGAACATGATGGTGGACAGCTTCTGACCGAGGGCGTCATCGACTTCGGCGAAAACGGCACGCGCCTCCGGGAAGGCATCGGCGAGGTCCTTGCCCATGCCGACGGCCTGGCTGCCCTGGCCGGGGAAGGTGAATGCTACGCTCATAGGGGTTTCTCCCGTCTTCTGTTTCCTTTTCCATTCACATTCCGGCCCGCCAAGTCAAGGCATTGCGCCGTGAGGCGCCCTCCCCGGCCCTTCCTTTCCCAGCCCTTACACAGGGAATCGCGCCCGCAGTCTTGCACTTCACTTGAAGCCGCCTACATTCGCGCGGTTCCCACAAAAGGATTTTCCCTCCCATGAAATACAATCCGCTCGGCAGGACCGGCATGAGCGTGTCGGAGATCTGCCTCGGCACCATGACCTGGGGATCGCAGAACAGCGAGCAGGAAGCCCAAGACCAGCTCGACTACGCATTCTCCCAGGGCGTCAACTTCATCGACACGGCAGAACTTTACCCCACGACACCGCTCTCGCCGGAAACCTATGGCGATACCGAACGCTTCATCGGCAACTGGATGACAGCGCGCGGCAACCGCGACAAGGTCATCCTCGCCACCAAGGTTGCGGGTCTGGGGCGTCCCTATATCCGTGGCGGCGCGCCGATCAGCCGACAGGGCATTCTGGAAGCCATCGACAACAGCCTGCAACGCCTGAAAACCGACTATGTCGACCTCTATCAGTTGCACTGGCCCAACCGCGGACACTATCATTTCCGCAATTCCTGGACCTACGAACCGTCCAAGCAGGATCGCCAAAAGGTCGCCGCCGAGACCGAGGAAATCCTCGATGCCATTGGTGAGATCGTCAAGGCCGGCAAGGTCCGTGCGCTCGGTCTCTCCAACGACACGGCCTGGGGCACGATGCGCATGCTGAAGCTCGCCGAAGAGAAAGGCCTGCCCCGTGTCCAGTCGATCCAGAACGAATACAGCCTGCTCTACCGGACCTTCGACCTTGATCTGGCCGAACTGTCGCATCAGGAAGAGATTGGCTTGCTGGCCTACTCCCCACTCGCCGCCGGCCTGCTGACCGGCAAATATCTCGACGGCGCCAAGCCCGCGGGCTCACGCATGACGAAGAACGGCGATCTCGGCGGCCGCTACCAGCCGCTGCAGGAGCCGGCCGTCCGGGCCTATGTGGAGCTTGCGAAGGAAAACGGCATCGACCCGGCGCAGATGGCGCTCGCCTTCTGCCTGACACGCCCCTTCATGGCCTCGGTCATCATCGGCGCGACGTCAATGGAGCAGCTGAAGACCAACATCGCGGCGAAGGACTTGACGCTCTCCTCCGACGTCATGAACGGCATCCGCCGCATCCACCGGCTCTACCCGGCGCCGATGTGAGATGAAAAGGGCGGCCGGAGAACGGCCGCCTGACTTTCCATCACGGCGCCGGCGCGGTTGACACCAGACGCCGCGACCGCGCCGGCCACTACGATATGTAGCATTGGCTGCCTATCGACAGCTGAGGTCATAAATCAGATAAGCGTCCATTAGTGGTCACAGCTCAGATTCCTCGTTTTTTGATGTAATCGAGCACTTTTTGATTAATACTCTGTCTCACGCTCATTTGTTTGCCTGAAAGTACGCGCTTTAGAAGAGTGCTGGTCTGGAACTGATATTCCCATCCTGAAAGGACACCCCGCTCATAAAAAAAGACAGTCGCATCGGCATTCAGGCTTTTTGAAGTGTCGTTTCTAATTCTCTTAATGCCCGCGAATATTAGATCAGATCGTAAACCGAGAAAACGTTTTACGCATCTGTTTCCAACCTCAGCTCGCTTCCCATTTATTGCATTAGATAAGACGCATATTTCTACAATCGGGGTATGACCGCAGAGGCAAGTGTCTGGCTCGTCGGCCTCGAAAATCTGGACGAGTTTCCATTCCTTTTTTGCAACCTCCCAATCTGTTGCATAGCTACGGGTAAGAATGGCTTCTTTCAGTTGCTTGAAATTATGGCCGCCCTCATCGGTCATCTCATACCTCGACAACCCTAGTTGTTGACCTTGATTGCAGCCTCTTTGAACATTTTGAAAGCAAGCATTCCGCTCTTATCCCATTTTGAATTGGTATTTTCCTCCGGTGGCATCGAAATAACGCGCGCGATCCCGGATTGAATAATAGAGCCTGCACAATGAGCGCATATAGGCTTACCAAACACGTAAATTGTCCCGCCCCGCGCTCTAGATCCCGCACCAAGGATGGCGTTTACTTCAGCGTGGACAACCAACTCCAGCTTTACAGCTGTGTCCTCCAACCTATCGGCAGAGTCCTCTACCATTTTGGGAAAGCCGTTATATCCCACACCTGCGATCTGCCCTTGTGTATCAACAATCACAGCACCGACTTTTGCCTTCGGATCTTTTGACCATTCGGAGGCTAGTTTAGCGACCTCAAGAAATCGCTGATCCCACTTAGAAGAGGTCATATCGAACAACCCAGCTTTCTCAATGCAGGTTTTGGGTCAAGAGGATTGTTTTGGCCCATGCCGACAAAACCCCGCCCAAAAATACTTCTAATTGCTGCGATGAAATCTCCGACGTCAAAATTAGAAGCCCACGTTTTCTCTTCAATCTGAAACACCCAATCTAAAACTACAGCCGCGTCGATCATCTCATCCAAAGGAACCTGATACGTCGTGTCAAAAATTGCCGTCTCAAGGCAAACCGTTTGTGCATTTAAGGTCCAACGCCCCCAATTCGGCATTTCAAACATCTCCAGAATAATACTCGCCTAAGTAGAGCAATAAAACCATTCTGCGCTCGATGCAAGAGCAACCAAAATCTGAAAACCCATTACGGAATTAACATGGACTGTGGGAGCCGCATGTCAAATTCGCCCCCACCAAGGCCGATAGAATCGACCCCGACCAGCCACACAATTCAAACGCATCTTGGTGCACCGGCTCAACACTAAGATTTTTCCAACGTATCCGGAAAAAACCTCACCGGACACACCCACCCTCACCAAGCCAAAAAGAAACCCGCCGTTTCCGGCGGGTTTCCTCTCGTGCCCCGTGCGGGTGACGTTACGGCGTCGTGGTGGTGGCGCCGCCGCCTTCGGCAGGCTGACCGCCACTTGGCTGGACCTCCTGCGTCTGGGTGCCGGTTGCGCCGCCCGCCTGGCCATCCGTGGCAGTGCCGCCGGCCGGAGCCGTGTCCTGCGTGGTGATGGCCGAGGTGTTGGCATTCGGGTCGACGCCGTCACCCGGCGTTCCGCTGCCGACGAAATAGAAGATGCCCACCGCGACGAGCACGGCGAGTATAACGGCTACGGCCCATCCACCGGTGCCGCTGCCGCCATTGCTGGCATTGACGACGGTCGGGCCGCGGTCATCCACCGGACGCGTCATGCGGTCTTCCGGGGGACGATTGACAAGGTTGGGGTCTTGCATGTCGGTCACTCCATCTGGTTGGATCGGGAAGGAAAACGCGGCACTTTCAATTTGGTTCCAGCCCCGTTCCCGAAACGGAACACAGCTTTCTGGACCCCGCCCTTGCCTTCCGGTGAAAAATCCGTATAAGCGCGCTGTTCAACACACCCGGTCAATCGGCTGGTGGCTGAACGGAGGGCCGGCATGTCCTCAAAGATATGCCGTTTGGGGCCAAGGGCTCCGGCCTCCCGTGTCTCCGCTCTCGACCGTCTGGATTAACGCTTTTCTTGCTTCGGGCCTCGCGCCCTTGAGAACTGTCGTTGAGGCTTGGCGCCGGTTTCGGGTGTAAACGCAAGAAAGGCAAAGCCACATGGCTCTTTATGAACACGTCTTCCTGGCCCGCCAGGATGTGTCCGCCCAGCAGGTCGACGCTCTCGTCGAACAGTACAAGGGCGTTATCGAATCGTTCGGCGGCAAGGTTGGCCGTGTCGAGAACTGGGGCCTCAAGTCCCTCACCTACCGCATCAAGAAGAACCGCAAGGCTCACTATGCGCTGATGGACATCGACGCTCCGGCCGCTGCCATCCACGAAATCGAGCGCCAGATGCGCATCAACGAAGACGTTCTTCGTTACATGACCATCGCTGTTGAAGCGCACGAAGAAGGCCCGTCGGCCATGATGCAGAAGCGTGACCGCGACGACCGTCCGCGCCGCGAAGGCGACGACCGTGGCCCGCGCCGCGATTTCGGCGACCGTCCGCGCCGCGACTTCGGCGACCGCCCGCCGCGTGGCGACCGTCCGGCCCGCGAAGACCGCGCGTAATCGAAGCAGAAGGAGATTATTGATATGGCTGATGTTTCTTCCGCTCCGGCACGCCGTCCGTTCCACCGCCGCCGCAAGACCTGCCCCTTCTCGGGCGCAAACGCTCCGAAGATCGACTACAAGGACGTCCGTCTTCTGTCGCGCTACATTTCCGAGCGCGGCAAGATCGTTCCCTCCCGCATCACGGCCGTTTCCCAGAAGAAGCAGCGCGAACTCGCCAAGGCGATCAAGCGCGCCCGCTTCCTCGGCCTGCTGCCCTACGTCGTAGCGTAAGCTGCTGACTCTGCGGCCTGACTCGACGTCAGACCGCGAGACTTGACTCCGGGGAAGACGGTTTCCGCCTTCCCCGTTTCCCTTCCGCGTTGGGCGCGGATCGGAGCCGCCGGTCTTCTCCCGATTTCGGGCGAAACCAAAACCCCATGTTGGGGAGATCGTCCTGAATCAATTTATCAGGAACCTCCTCTAACTGTCTGACCAGACAGGACAGCGAACGTGAAGACCCTGACGCCAACCACGATTGCGACCGGCCTCGTTGCCGGTGTGACCGCCGCTCTGCTGTCGCTGAGCGCGAATGCGCAGTCGTCGTTCGCCATCGTGCTTTACGCTGCGTCCGCGCTTCCCATCCTGATTGCCGGCCTCGGCTGGGGCAATGCCAGCGCCTTCATCGCCGTCGTTGCCGGCGGCATCACCGCGTCCGCCCTCGTCTCCTCGAATTTCGCCGCGCTGATCGTGCTCATCACGCTGATCCCGGCCGGCTGGCTTTCCAACCTCGCAAACCTCGCCCGCCCGGCCTCCGAACTCGGCGGCCCGGAAAATGCGCTCGCCTGGTATCCGCTGTCCAACATCCTTGCCCACCTCGCCATCATGGTGACACTCGGCATGATCGCGGTCGGCGCGATCGTCGGCTACAATGACGAGATGGCGGCGAAACTCGTCGACATCGTCATCGAGACCTTGAAGGCGCAGGAACCGCTCTACAATCCCGATGCCGCGGCAATCGCCCAGCTGAAGACCGTGTTCTCGCTGGCGCTGCCACTCGTGCAGGGCGCGCTCTGGGTCTTCCTGCTGTTTGCGGCCTATTACATCGCGACCTTCATCGTGCGCGTCTCCGGCAAGGGTCTTCGCCCGCGCGAAGACATGCCCTCGACGCTGCGCATGCATCGCAATGCGATCTTCTTCTTCCTCGCCGGTCTCGTGCTGTCCTTCATGGGCGGTGTTCCGGCGATCATCGGCGCGCTGATCTGCGGCACCTTCGGGGCCGGCTTCGTGCTCGCCGGCTTCGCGAGCCTGCATTTCAGGACGCGCGGCAAGCCGTGGCGGCTGATTGCCCTGTGGTTCGCCTACATCTCGGTATTGCTCTTCACGATACCGGTCTTCGTCATCCTCCTCATGGGTCTGATGGATACGCGGCGCGCCATCGCGCTGACGCCCGCAGGCCCGGCGGAAAAGAAAAACCAGAACATCTGAGACTCAACGAAAGGAACTCAAAATGGACGTCATTCTCCTCGAACGCATCGCCAAGCTCGGCCAGATGGGCGAAACCGTCAAGGTTCGCGACGGCTTTGCCCGTAACTACCTGCTGCCGCTCGGCAAGGCGCTGCGCGCCAACGATGCCAACAAGAAGCGCTTCGAATCCGAGCGTGCGACGCTCGAAGCCCGTAACCTCGAGCGCAAGTCCGAGGCCCAGGCCGTTGCCGAAAAGCTCGACGGCAAGTCCTTCATCATCGTTCGCTCGGCTGGCGAAACCGGCCAGCTCTACGGTTCGGTCGCTGCCCGCGACGTCATCGAGGCTCTGGCTGCCGAAGGCTTCAACATCGGCCGCAACCAGGTCGAGCTGAACACCCCGATCAAGGCAATCGGCCTGCACAAGGTCGTGCTGCACCTGCATGCCGAAGTCGAAATCTCGGTCGAAGTCAACGTTGCCCGTTCGGCTGAAGAAGCCGAGCGCCAGTCGAAGGGTGAAAGCCTCACCTCGGCCGACGCCATCTACGGCGTTGACGAAGACGCCCTGACGGCTGCCGACTTCTTCGACCCGGAAGCTGACGGCATCGAAGAAGAAGACGCATAATATCCGCCTCTCGACGGATGGTTACGGACGGGCCGGCTTTTGCCGGCCCGTTTCGTTTGTACGGCTAGAAAGCACGGGTTGAAATCCGGCGTTTCGCATCAATATTTATACGTCGTTAGACTGGAGTGGCGGTTGGGCCGCATTCAGGCCGGTTTCCGACCAGACCCGTTTCCGCCAGATTTTTAAGCGTGACGGAGTTTAGCGAATGAAATTCATTGTGCAGACCCTGGTTTCCCGTCTCGTCGAGACCGGCAACCTGAAGATCACCTATCCCGACGGCACCTGCCAGACCTTCGGCGACGGCACGGGCAATGCCGTGCATATGCGCCTCAACACCCGCAAAGCCGTGTGGGGCATCGCCGTCGATCCCGCCTATTATCTCGGCCACCACTACGGCACCGGCGATATCGATATCGTCGAAGGCGACATGTACGGCCTGTTGAAGACCATCTTCACCGGCAATCCCGATTTCAAATATTACGATACCGGCTGGAACCACCTGCTGGAGCGTGCGCGCTATGTCTTCCGCTGGGTGCGCGAAAAGAACAGCGTGGTGCGCTCGCGCCGCAACGTGCAGCATCACTACGATCTGACCGGCGCGCTCTACGATCTCTTCCTCGATCAGGACAGACAATATTCCTGCGCCTATTTCGAACATCCGGACCAGACGCTGGACGATGCCCAGCTTGCCAAGAAGCGCCATATCGCAGCCAAGCTCAACATCAACAGGCCGGGCCAGAGCGTGCTCGACATCGGCAGCGGCTGGGGCGGCATGGCGCTCTATCTCGCCCGCCAGCTCGGCGCGAAGGTGACGGGCGTCACGCTTTCGGACGAACAACATGCGCTGTCGGAAAGCCGGGCGCGGGATGCGGGGCTGACCGGGGAGGTGAAATTCCTTCTCCAGGACTACCGCAACGCGCAAGGCCCCTTCGACCGC
>CBFGOD010000095.1:0-12110 GCA_965650295.1 uncultured Shinella sp.
GTGCAGGTCCTCGACCACCTGGTTGAACTCCTCCTTGGCGCCCACCGTGTCGAGCACGGCGCCGTCATAGGGATCGACGAAGACCAGCTGGCTGCCGGCACCGGTCGAGAGCGTCACGCGGGCCGAGCGGTCGGCGCCGGCCGGCGTGCGGTAGGAAGAGAGCGTGCCGCCGGGCACCGCCTCGATCGCCTTTTCGACGATCTTCGACGGCGGCAGAACCGTGTCGCCCACCGCGACATAGTTGCGGTAGCGGAACAGGCTGGCATCGATCTCATCGTTGAACAGATAGAGGCCGCCGGTGATGGCGAGGCTGATCATGAAGGGCACGGCGATGAGGCCGGCGAAGAAATGCCAGCGCCAGATCGCGCGGTAGAGGCGCTGCGCGAGCGCGGAGGGTTCGGCGGCGGCAAGGACCGGCGCGTCGGAGATTACGGACATGAAGAAGTCCTGTCAGGCTGGATTTCGGGCGCACGGCGGCTTTTTCGCCGCGCGGACTGCAAAATCAGACGGACAGGAAGGGTGGTGCGCGCGGCGGAGCGCCGGGCCGTTCACGCCGGGAATGCAGCGCTTCCTCGACGAGCGGAAGCGCGGAAACCTGGCGGAAGGTGAGAACGGTGGCGGCAAATGTCGCCGGCTCGGGCATCAGCATGGCGCCGCCGATGCGGCAGGCCTCGCATTTGCCCGGCATGGCCTGCTTGGTCTTGCCGTCGACCTTCTCGTTGAGGCAGAGGTCGGCGAAGGTGCCGTCGGGCAGGACGTAATCCGCAAGCGAGACACCGGCGGGCATTGCGGCCATGGCCGGACGATGGGCGAAACCGACGAACAGCAGGGCGACCGCGCACAGCATGCGCAGGCAAAGGCCCCAATGTGTCATCCTTCGGTTCATTCTTCGTCCCCATCCACGATCGCGCGGACCCTTTCGCCCATAGCCCCATGCCGGCAAGAGGTCAATGCGGCAAAGGCAGCGCGCCATCACGACAATTCATCGATCGATTAGGCGACCGGCCTACCGCACGGCCGACCGGCCGCCTATGGTGTTGGCCGGTCCCATGCGTTGCTTGCCGTTCTAAGGCGGAAAACGCCGGGGCACATTGTTCTATCGCAAGTCCGGTCGGCGGACCGCTTGCATCAGGAGGATCCATGCTCAGCATTTACGGTGTCTACCGCTCCCGCGCCTCGCGCAACTACTGGCTGGCCGGCGAACTCGGCCTGCCCTTCGTTTCCGTGCCGGTCGTGCAGGCCCGCCGGGTCGACGATCCTCATGCGGCCGACGCCCCCCTCAACACGCAGTCGCCGGACTTCCTGGCCGTCAACCCGACCGGCCTCATCCCCTGCATCGATGACGGCGGCTTCGTGATGACCGAGTCGCTCGCGATCAACCTCTATCTCGCCCGCAAACATGGCGGCCCGCTTGCCGGCCAGACGGTGACGGAAGAGGCCGAAATGCTGCAATGGACGATGTGGGCGGCGACCGAGGTGGAGCCGCATGCCGTGAAGATCATCCTGGCGCTCGACACCAATGCGGCCGAGAGCGAGGCGGGGCGCCTGACCATTCGCGGTGCGGCCAAGGCGCTGAAGACATGTTTCCGGCGCCTCGACCAGCATCTCGCCGCCACCGGCCATGTCGTCGGCGACCGCTTCACGGTGGCCGATCTCAATGTCGCGGAGGTCTTCCGCTATGCGATGAGCCAGCCGCAGCTCTTCGACGCCGCCCCGAACGTCAAGGCCTGGCTGGAGCGCTGCCAGGCGCGCCCAGCCTTCAGGGCGATGATGGAAAAGCGGGCGAAAGAGCTGGAATGACGGCACCGGCGAAGCCGTCCTCATCCTCGGCGATGGCGGCCCGCAGCCATCGCTTGAAGATCGAAACTTTTCGAGGCTCCGGCACATCAGGAGCCGTCACGAAATAATAGCCGTTGCCGGTTTCGACCCGCAGCGGAAACGGCGCGACGAGCCGTCCCTCCTTCAGCGCCCAGGAGGCGAGCACCGGCCAGGCGAGCAGCACGCCCTGCCCGGCCAGCGCCGCATCGAGGCAGAGCGAGGCATCGGAAAAGACGTGACGCGCCTTGGGGGCGGGCATATCGAGCCCCGCCGCCTTCAGCCAGCGCTCCCAGGTGAATTGGTCATTGCCATCGATCACGGCCGGCTGCGTGGCTAGATCCGCGGGCGTCCTGATTTTTTCCGCCAGTGCCGGCGCGCAGACCGGAAACATCACCTGCGGGATGAGAAACTCCGCCCGCACATCCGGCCATGTGCCCGGCCCGACGCGAATGCCGAGATCGACATCCGAGCGCGCGAGATCGACCAGCGTCGTCGTCGCCTCGATGCGCAGGCTGATATCGGGATGGGCGGCGGCGAAGCGATCGATGCGGTGGATGAGCCAGCGCGAGGCGAAGATCGGCGCGACCGAGATCGTCAGGATCGCATCGTCGCGGCGCTGGGTCGTGGCGACCGCCTCGGAAATCTGCCCGAAGCCCGACGAGAGGCGCGCGAGAAAGGGCGCGCCGAAGGCCGTCTGGGTAAGGCCACGGTTGGTGCGGTCGAAGATCGCCCGCCCCAACTGCTCCTCGGCGCGAATGACCTGCTGGCTGACGGCGCCGACAGTGACGCCCAGCTCCTCCGCCGCCGCCTGCAAGGAGCCGAGCCGCCCAACCGCCTCCAGCGCGCGAAGGCCGTTCAAATGGACGAGGCTGAGATTTCGCATATAGTTTTTCTATATCCAGATCACGAAGTGCTCGATTGAAGAAACGCCCTTTCGGCGCGATTATCAACCATCACCCATGGTAGCGAACCGAAAGGAGAAGGCAATGTTCAAGATTTTCTCCATGATCGCAACGGCCTTGAAGGCCGAAGCCGAGCCGGCGGAAACGCCCGTCTGGATGCGCGACCCGCTGGCCCATCCCGAAATCGAGACGATGGATGCCCGCGCGCTGGGCGCCCTGCCCTTTGGCCTCTTCCGCGCACAGACCCAGCCCGGCGAAGCAGCCTCCCGCCCCTGATCCTCCCCCTCGCCGTCCTCCCCGCCCCGGTATAATCTGGGCGGGGAGGATTTCGCATGTCCGACGATCCGCTTCTGGTGCGGCTTCAGCGCCTCGCCGAGGACCTGCCCGGCGTCGAGACCGGCACGTCCTACGGCACCCCGGCGCTGAAGGTGGCCGGAAAGCTCTTCGTGCGCATCAAGGATGCCGAAACGCTGGTGCTGATGGTGCCGCTCGACGACAAGGAACGCCTGATCGAGATGGCGCCCGACCTCTACTACGAAACCGACCATTACCGCGGCTGGCCGGCCCTTCTGGTGCGCGCCGCCGTTATCGACGACGCGGAGCTTCGGCACCGCCTCGCCGAATCCTGGCGCCTCAAGGCACCGGCCAAGCTGCGCAAATTGCTGGATTGATCTTTCACGCTGCCCGCTTGACAGGCCGCAGGGCTGAACGCTACACCGCTTCAGTAACGTAATAACATTACTAATCCGGAGACCAGAATGCTGAAGCGGATTCTCGCTGTTTCGGGCGCACTCGCGCTCGTCCTCTCGCTGCCTCTCACCGCCGGGGCGCACGGCGCCTGGGTGGCGGAGCGCTGGGGCAATCTCGGCGTCGTCTATGGCCATGGCGCGGGTGACGATCCCTATGATCCAGCACGCATCACGCAGGCGCTGGCGATCTCCGAGGAGGGTGCGGCAACGCCGGTGGAGATCGACAAACGCGAGAAGCACGCGATCCTGAAGCCCGAGGGCGAACCCGCCGCGATCCTTCTCACCTTCGACAACGGTTACTGGACGGAGAAGACGGACGGCAAATGGGTGAACGAGGCGAAGGACAAGGTGGCGGACGCCAAGGCCGCCGGTCACTACATCAAGAACAGCCTGTCGCTCCTCCACGCCCACGGCGCCCTGCCCGCCTTCCCGAAGCAGGACCTGCAGATCCTGCCGCTCGACAACCCGATCGGCCGCAAGGCCGGCGATCCGATCCGCTTGCGCGTGCTGCACGACGGCAAACCGCTTGCCGGCGCGGTGGTGACGCTCGATTACGTCAACCAAGCCTCTCTCAAGAGCGAGCCGACCGATGCCGACGGCGAGGTCGTGGTGACGATCCGCAATGACGGGCTGAACGTGCTGGCCGTCGATCACAGCGTGCCGCTGGAGAACGACCCGAAGGCGGACCAGATCGGCTACACGGCAACACTGAGCTTCGTCGCGGAGGCGCATAGCCACGACGACTAAACAAAAAGGCCTGCGCCATCAGGCGCGGGCCTAATTTTAAAGCGACATTGGTCAGCCCTGGCCGCCCGACTGATCCATATGCATGAATTCCCAGACATTGCCGTTGATGTCCTGGAAGGAGCAGCCGTACATCGGGCCGAATTCGATGTTCGGCTTCCATTCACGGCCGCCGGCGGCCAGCGCCTTGGCCTTGAAGTCGTCGACTTCCTGGCGGCTCGTGGCGGAGAAGCAGGTGAGCGTCTGCGTCTGTTGTTCGGGATCGCCGACCTTGCCGTTGATGAACTGGGCGAACTTTTCCTCGGTCAGGTGCATGACGAAGATGTTCTCGTCCACCACCATGCAGGCGGCGGTGTCGTCGGAGAACTGCTCGTTGAAGGTAAAGCCGAGCGCCGCGAAGAAGCGGCGGGTCGCCGGCAGGTCCTTGACGGGCAGGTTGACGAAGATCATGCGCATGGAAGTCCTCCTTGATTTTGGCGATGCGGGGCGTTTTCACCCCGTCATGCCACAAGGACGTAACTTGCAGCCCCTTCCCGACAAGGCTTTTGAAAAAATTACGCCGCCGCCGCGCAGCCCGGCACATCCTCCAGCCGGTGCCAGACCGGAATGCCGCGTTCGCGGGCGATGCGCACATCGTTGTCCGCACCCTTGCTATCGCCGGGCAGGCGCAACACGCCCTCGCAGAGGTCGAGCAGGCGATGCGCCGTCGGATAAAAAATCTCCTCGTGCAGAGCGTCACCGATCTCCCTCCCGCCGGCCGCATGCCACACGGGCAGCGCCACCCATTCGCCGATCATGGGCACATGGCCGGCCTTGAACAGCGCATAGGACGGCGCCTCCAGTCGCTTCAGATTTTCCGCCATCTTCTGCGGGTCATCCCCGGTGCCCGAGCGATAGGGGCCGGCAATCAGGATCAACATGTCTTACTCCTTACATTTTGCACGAAATATCCGGATAATTCTGGATATCTTCCGATTATTCGTGCAGTTTCGTGTAGAGTCAAGATGGAGTTCGGATATGCTGACCAGCCAGAGAAAGGCGCTCATCGCCCAGCGCCTGAGCCGCGACGGGGAAATCGTCGCCAAGACGCTTGCGGTGGAACTGGATCTGTCCGAGGACACGATCCGCCGGGATCTGCGGGAAATGGCGGCTGAGGGGCTGCTGAAGCGCGTGCATGGCGGGGCGCTGCCGCTTGCCCCGGCCCTGCCGGATCTTGCCGCCCGCCAGACGTTGGCAACCGATGAGAAGGCGGCACTCGGCGCCCGCGCGGCGGCGATGATCGAACCGGGACAGGTGATCTTCCTCGATGGCGGCACGACGACGGCAGCCCTTGCCCGCGCACTCCCGCGCAGCTTCGCCTTCACGGTGGTGACGCACAGCCCCACGATCGCCTGCGAACTCGAACGCCACCCCACGGCCGAGGTCGTGCTGATCGGCGGCCGGCTCTACAAGCATTCGATGGTGACGACGGGGGCGCTGGCGCTGGAAGCTATCCGCGGCCTGAAGGCCGACCTCTATTTCATGGGCGTCACGGCCGCCCACCCGACGCACGGCCTGACGACCGGCGACATGGAGGAGGCCGCCACCAAGCGCCTCATCGCCGAAAACGCCGCCGCCACCTGGGTCCTGCTCACAGCCGAAAAACTCGGCCGCGCCTCTCCCTGGAAAATCATGCCGACTGGCTCCGCCACCGGCCTCATTGTGCCCGGCGGTCTCGCATCGGACATGCTGGCGCCCTATCGGGAGCTGGATGTGGAAATAGAAGAGGCCTGATCAGGCGGCGTCGCGCGGCACGATACGGTCGAGGTCCCGGCCGATTTCGCGACGCTTCTGCATCAGGTCGAATTCGGCCTGCAGGCGCAGGAAGTAGCCTTCGGAAAGGCCGAAATAGCGGGTAAGCCTGAGGTCCGTATCGGCCGTCACCTGCCGCTTGCCGAGCACGATCTCGTTGATGCGGCGGGGCGGAACATGCACCGCGCGGGCCAATGCATTCTGGCTGAGCTCCATCGGCGCGAGAAACTCCGCAAGCAGGATATCGCCGGGATGCGGATTGGGCAGCAGGCTATCGTCAGTCATGGTAATCGATGATGCGGACATTGACGGCATCTCCTTGCGACCAGCCGAAACACAGCCGCCACTGGTCATTGATCCGGATCGAGTACAGCCCGGCCAGATTTCCCTTCAAAAGCTCCAGCCGATTGCCCGGCGGCACACGCAAGTCCGTAATCGCCTGCGCGGCGTGCAGCATGCGCAACTTGCGCAGGGCAATGGCCTGCATATCGGCCGGAAGCCGCCGGCTTTGCCGGCCGGACCAGATCAATTCGGTCTCCCGGTCGGCGAAGCTCTTGATCATGCGCCACCATAACGCATGACGTCATAAAGCGTCAAATCAGGCCGCGAACGCGTCCGTCACCCTGATATCGCCGACATGGATGCCGTTCCAGTTCTTCATGGAGCGGTTGGCCTGGGCCATCAGGGCGGCGTGGATGTCGGGCTCTTCCGTGAAGAAACGGGCAAGCGTGGCGGCGACCATGCTTTCGGCGGCGCGGGTCGTGCCGTCTTCGCATTTCAGCGCGATGGCGAGGCCCTTTTCCGGGATGGCGGCGCAGAAGACGCCTTCGGCGCCGGTCTTGGCAAAGATGCGGCCGGGGGCGGTTTCCATCAGGCGGGTGCAGGCGCGGCCCGTGCCGGCGACGAAGAAGGGTTCGGCCATGCAGGCCTCCATCAGGCGGCGCGAGGCTTTTGCGCGCTCGGCGCCGAGGCCGACGCCGGTCGCCATTTTGGCAAAGCCGTGGGCGAGGCCCTTCATCGGCACGGCATAGGTCGGGATCGAGCAACCATCGACGCCGCAATTGTCGACGGCGAGCGCCGCGCCCGTCAGGCTTTCCATGATACCGCGGATTTCGGCCTGCACGGGATGCTCGTAGCGCACATAGCCCTTGAGGTCCTTGCCGGTGTGGCAGGCGGCGCAGACGAAGCCGGCATGTTTGCCGGAGCAATTGTTGTGAAGGGCAGTCGGGCGGTCGAGCAGACGGGCCTGGCCGATCAGCACGGGCTGTTCGAAGGACCAATGCGCGCCACATTCCAGCACGCTCTCATCGACGCCGGCAGCGGCGAGCATAGAGCCGGCCAGCCGTGCATGCGCCGCTTCGCCGTTGTGCGAGGAGCAGGCCAGCGCCAGTTCCTGGTTGCCGAAGGCGTGCGCATCAGCGGCACCGCTTTCGATCAGCGGCAGCGCCTGCATGGCCTTGCAGGCCGAACGCGGAAAGACGCCGCCATCGATATCGCCCTGCGAAAACACCACTGAACCATCGCCGTCGACCACCACGACCATGCCGCGATGGCGGCTTTCGACGAGGTTGCCGCGCGTGACTTCGACAAGTACCGGATTTGCCATGATCGTGCCCTCAAATTTCCGATTTCCGCTGCGGTATTATCCGAAATCGATCGAACTGCCCACTCGGTTTCGGAGCGTCCGCATGAAATTGCTGAGGAACGTCCTTGTCCTCTTTCTCGTGATCTATCTGATGCCCGCATTGGGCGCCGCCGGCTACTGGTACATCAAGGACCGCCCGGCCAACTGGCGCGAGGCGAACTGGACGTCTGCCGGCATCCTGCCGGACGCGAAGAAGACGCCGCAGGCGACGATCCACATCTTCTCCGCCGCGACGGGAGGCATGAAGGGCGCGGTGGCAAGCCATGCCTGGATCGTCACGAAAGAGGCGAATGCCGCAAGCTACAACCGCTACGACAAGGTCGGCTGGGGCACGCCGGTGCGCAAGAATGCCTATGCGCCTGATGCCTTCTGGTATTCCAACACGCCGCGCACCGTCGTCTCCGTGAGCGGCGAAGAGGCGGCGCGGCTGATCCCGAAAATCGAGAAGGCGATTGCCGCCTATCCCTATTCGACGCCCGGCGCCTACCGCATCTGGCCGGGGCCGAACTCCAACACCTTCGTCGCCCATGTGCTGCGCAGCGTGCCGGAGCTCGGCGTCGTGCTGCCCCCGGATGCCGTGGGGCGCGACTACCTGCCGGAGGGCAGGCTGTTTGCGGTCGATACGGATGGCAGGGACGTGCATGCGACGCTCTACGGCCTCATCGGCGTCTCCGCCGGTATGCGCAGCGGGCTGGAGCTGCACATCATGGGCCTCGTCGCCGGCATCGACGTGATGCGGCCAGCGATCAAGATCCCGGCGATCGGGCGCATCGGGATTTAGCGACCGCTCGGCTAGGCTGGACATCGTAACATCACCAGCAGATCGTATAGCGCGAGAAAAATAAGGCTTGGCACGCACGCCCTGCCCTTAACGGAAGCGGAGAGCAGCTATGGACGACGATAGAAAACAGTATGCAGCGGCCTGTCACTGCGGCACCGTCCGATTCCGCGTGCGGCTCACGGACGGATTCAACACGATTCGTCGCTGCTCCTGCTCCTATTGCCGTATGCGCGGCGCCGTCGCCGCCTCCGCCCAGCTGGCCGATATCGAATTCGAGCAGGGCGAAGACAATCTAACGCTCTATCAATTCAACACGGGCACGGCGAAGCACTACTTTTGCAAGACCTGCGGCATCTATACCCACCACCAGCGCCGGTCCAATCCGAACCAGTTCGGCATCAACGTCGCTTGCATCGAGGGCATCAGCCCGTTCGACTTCGCGGCGGTGGCGGTCATGGACGGCGTCTCGCATCCCTCGGATTCCGGCTCCGGCCCAAGCATTGCCGGAATCCTTCGGTTTGAGCCGACGGCCTGAGGCCGGAGCCGCCTTACGGCATCACAAATACGCCACCTCGCAGGCCGCGATGCGCGCGGGGTCGGCGATGGAGTCGATCGCGATGATCTGGTCGCCCTCGACCTCCATGAGCACGACCACCTTGAGTTGGCCGCCGAGAATGACGGCGAGGCCGAGCTGGCCGTCGATGAGGGCGAGCTTGGCCGCCGTCGCCTTGCCCTTGAAATTGGTCGCCACGGCCTGGGCGCCATGCATCTCCGCGAGCGAACCGAGCCGGACGGCATCCGCATCCGCGTGGAAGACGACATCGGGATCGAGCACGGCGAGCAGGCCGGAGAAATCGCCGTCGCGCGAGGCGGCGAGGAAGGCGGCGACGACATTCTTGCGGCGGTCGTAATCGGCGGACGGCGTTTCCGGCAGGCCCTGCACGCGGCGGCGGGCGCGGCTCGCAAGCTGGCGGGCGGCGACCGGCGAGCGATCGACGATGCGGCCGATCTCCTCGAAGGGCACGTCGAACATGTCGTGCAGCACGAAGGCGAGGCGCTCGACGGGCGCGAGCCGCTCCAGCACGACCAGCAGTGCCAGGCCAACCGAGTCGGCAAGGGCCGCCTGCTCATCGGCGCCGGCTGCGGGGTCGGCGTGCTGAACTTCCCCCTCGTCGCTGTCGATCGGGTCTTCGCGGCGCTTCGTGCGGGCGCGCAGCATGTCGAGGCAGATCCGGCCGACGACGGTCGTCAGCCAGCCTGCCGGATTTTCGATGCCGTCGCCGGCCCGCTCCAGCCGGAGCCATGCCTCCTGCACGGCGTCATCCGCCTCCGCATGCGAGCCCAGCATGCGGAAGGCGACGCTGCGCAGACGGCCGCGCTCGGCCTCGAAACGCTCGGTCCAAAATTTTTTTTCGCTCATCGGTCACACTCCCTCGGTTCGTGGCGTCATGGCCATGACGAACGAAGCCGCACCGGTGTGACAGGGCTCGCAACCGTCGAAGCGAAAACAGTGCAAGGAGCACCAAAATGCAATCCCGTATGACCAATATCGTTACCGTCCTCCCCGAAGTCATGAAGGCCATGCAGGCGCTGCAGGGTGCGGCCCAGAAGACGGAGCTGCCGGAAAAGACCGCCCATCTCGTGCATCTGCGCGCCAGCCAGATCAATGGCTGCGGCTTCTGCGTCGATCTGCACCCGCGCATGATGAAGAAGGCCGGCGAGAGCGACCGCCGCATCCTCTCCGTCGCCGCCTGGCGCGAGGCGCCGTTCTATACGGATGCCGAGCGCGCGGCGCTGGCGCTGACAGAAGCGCTCACCCGCATCGCCGACCGCGAGGAGCCGGTTCCGGACACGGTCTGGAACGAGGCCGCCCGCCACTATGACGAGAAGACGCTGGCCGCCCTCGTCGTGGAGATCGCGGCGATCAATGTCTGGAACCGCTTCAACGTGGCGACCCGGCAGGTTGCCGGCGAGTGGAACCCGTAAGCCCTGCTTGTCTGCAGGCCGGCCCCGTCTTCCATCGGACACGGGGCCGGCCTGCGCCACGGCCGAGATTGCCGTTTCAGCAAGGCCGTGCTTTCATACCCGCACCTCTTTCAAAGGCAGCAGCCATGGCCGAGCAGGGTTCTCAATCCAGAGCAGCGATCACCCTTGCGGTTGTCTCCGGCTTGCTGATCGTCCGTTGCCTTTGGCGCGTGTTCACGCCCGGCACGGAATACGCCCTGCCGCCATGGCCGCTCGTCTATCTCATGGTCGATATCCTGATGATGATCTCGCTGTTCATCATCAAGCCGATGGTGCCGGCGGCCACTCCGGACTCCCCGGCGCTTGTCCGGCATGCCACGGCGCTGTTCATCGGCGGGATCGTCGCGACCGTCATCATGGTGCTGATCCGGGTCTCCAGCGATCGTGGCTGGTGGACAGGGCACCTGTAGGGACGGACCGTCCGGTTCCGCTCTCACGCGCCGCAACCTGCCCTCACGCAACATCCCGCTTCACACCCAAAAGTCACGGCTTGAACTGCCGTGTGCCCCATGCGAGGTCTTCGACCTCCAGTTCGCAAGGCCCCATCCATGTCCGAAAGTGTCATCCCCTCGCAAGAAGCCGCGCCGCGGCTGTCCAGCCTGTTTCATCGCGGCACCCTGTTCGGGACGCTGATGCTCGGCGGCGGGATCATGCTGCATGCGGTGGAGACCTATATTACCGCGACGCTGATGCCCTCGATCGTGCGCGATATCGGCGGTCTCGAACTCTTCGCCTGGGCGACGACGATCTATGTCGCAGCCTCGGTACTGGGCTCGACCTTCGTGGCCGTCAGGCCGGAAAGCGTGACGCTCAACCGCTGTTACGTCTTCGGCGCGGTGCTGTTCGGCCTCGGCAGCCTGGTCTGCGCCATCGCCCCCACCATGGAGATCGTGCTGGCGGGTCGGGCGATCCAGGGGCTGGGGGCCGGTTTCCTCGTGGCGCTCGGCTATGCCTTCATCCGCTATGTCTATCCCGAGGCGCTCTGGAGCACGGCTTCCACGCTCTATGCCGCCGTCTGGGGCATCGCGACCTTCCTCGGGCCGACCATCGGCGGCATCTTCGCCGCCGGCAGCGCCTGGCGCGAGGCCTTCGCGCTGCTCGTGCCGCTGTCGGCCATCATGGCCTTCGTCGCGCCCCGGCTGTTGCCCTCGGGCGAAGGCGAGCGCGTGACGACGAAGACGCCCTTCGTGCAGATCGTGCTTCTGGTGACGGCCGTGCTGCTGCTCTCCTTCGCAAGCTCGGTGGATGCGCCGGCGCTGCGCGGCGTTCTCGCGGGTGCTGCCGTCATCGGCATCGTCGCCACCATCATCATCGAGCGCCATGCCGAGGCGCGGCTGCTGCCGGCCGGCACGATCAGCCTCGCCTCGCCGCTCGCCCGCGTCTATCTTATCATGCTGATGCTGCTGGTGACGATCTGCTCGGATGTCTACATCCCTTATTTCCTGCAGGTCCTGCACGGCGTCACGCCGCTGATCTCGGGCTATCTCGTGGCGCTTCTGGCGCTCGGCTGGACGGCGGCGGCCTTCATGACGGCAAGCCTCAAGGGTCGGCGTGCCAACCGCGTCATCCTCGTCGGCGGGGCGGTCGAAGCGGTGGCGACCGCGCTGCTCGTCTTCACGCTCGCCCGGCACAATACCGACAGCGGCCTTCTGCTG
>CBFGOD010000096.1:0-12046 GCA_965650295.1 uncultured Shinella sp.
CGTTTTCGTCGCGAAAATCGAAGGTGGTGGCGACGGGCAGGGGCTCGGAAATGCCGCTCGATTCGATCAGCAGGTAGTCGAAGCGGTTCATCTCCGCCAAGCGCCGCACCTCCGCCAGCAGGTCGTCGCGCAGCGTGCAACAGATACAGCCATTGGTCATCTCCACCAGCTGTTCATCCGTGCGGGAAAAATCCGCCCCGCCATCGCGGATGAGGGCGGCATCGATATTCACCTCGCTCATGTCGTTGACGATGACCGCCACGCGCAGTCCGCTGCGGTTGTTCAGGACATGATTGAGCAGCGTCGTCTTGCCGGCGCCGAGGAAGCCGGAGAGCACGGTGACGGGGAGGCGGTTGTCCATCGTTTCTTGCCTTTAATGTTATATAGTTACATTGCTTGGGCTGAAAAAAGGCGGGATGATCCCGCCGATTTTCTTGAGCTTAGGCCTGTGCAGAAAGTTGATGTAGCGCTTGTGGTTGTGGATGCTCGGGTCGAGCCCGAGCATGACGGAGGAGAGCTGAAGCAGCGCCGCAAAGTTCAGGGAAAAACTGCTTGCGAGGTTGGCCAAGTTTCCGATGCTCTCGCGTCTTGCACCTCAAGGTTTTTGCGCGCGATGGTCTTTGCTCTTCCATTCTCATGCGTTCACATTTCTCGCGTCGCTTTGAACATCCCTACCACATCATCCTCGGGCTTGACCCGAGGATCCACGCGGCAACCATTGCCCTATCCAAATCAGCTCTGCTGCCCGAGGCAATTGCGCAGCGAGGTGGCGATGCTGCGCATCAGCGTGAAGTAGAGGTCCGGCCCCGGCTCCAGCGTGGCGGCTTCCGGGTCGAGCACGCCGGATTTGGCGGGGGTGCCTTCGATCACCACGTTCACCAGCTTCGGCTCGAACTGCGGTTCGGCGAAGACGCAGGTGGCGCCAAGGGTCTTCACCTTGTCGTGGATCTGCGTCAGGCGCTCGGCCCCCGGCAGCGTCTCCGGGCTGACGGTGATGGAGCCGGCAGCGTGTACGCCGTAATGATGCTCGAAATACTGGTAGGCATCGTGGAAGACGATGAAGGGCTTTTCCTTCACAGGCGCAACGGTTTCGCCGATTTCTTTGTCAAGGGCGGTGAGCTTTTCGGTGAGCGCTGCGAGGTTCTTGTTGTAGGTCTCGGCATTGGACGGGTCCTTCTCCGAGAGCACGCGGGCGGCCTCGGTGGCGATGGCGCGGGCATTGTCCGGGCTCAGCCACAGATGCATGTCGAATTCGCCATGCTCCTCATGCTGATGGCCGGCTTCCCCTTCGTGGTCGTGGCCGGCGTCTGCCGCCTTGGCGTGGTCGTGACCCTCTTCCTCATGGGCATGATCGTGCCCTTCTTCGCCCTCATGCGTGTGTGCCTCGAAGGGGCCGCCTTCGCGGAATTGCAGCTTCTCCATGCCGGGCGCATCGTCGAGTTCGACAATGGTCGCCTTGCCGCCGAGCGATTCCAGCGGCTTTTCGAGAAAGGCTTCCAGCCCATGGCCGACCCAGAAGACGAGATCCGCATCCTGAAGGGCGGCGGCATTCGACGGCTTCAGCGAATAGGTATGCGGGGAGGCCGCACCCTCGACGATCAGCTTCGGCTCGCCCACGCCCTGCATGACGGCGGCGACGAGCGAATGGATCGGCTTGATCGACACGACGACATCAGGCGCTTCTGCGCGTGCGGCAAGCGTGCCGGCGGCAAGAAGGGCGGTGGAGAGAAGGAGGGTGCGCAGGGACTTTTGCATGGGATACTCCGCTTGAATTGAAATGTAATGTTATTACATCAATTGCGTTATGCTATAACGTGTGCCATATCCTCACGCAACAGGCATTTTGGAAAAATCATGCTGCAAACCCCAACCAAGACCGTCCAGCCGCTCGTCTCGCTTGCGGGCGTCGGCGTGCGCCGCCAGGGCCGCTGGCTCGTGCGCGGCGTGGAGTTTTCCATCGCACCGGGCGAGATCGTCACGCTGATCGGCCCGAATGGTTCCGGCAAATCGACGACCGCCAAGACGGCGATCGGCGTGCTGAAGGCTGATGAGGGCAGGGTGGAGCGCAAGGCCGGGCTTAAGGTCGGCTACGTGCCACAGAAGCTGGCGGTCGACTGGACGATGCCGCTCACCGTCGACCGGCTGATGACGCTGACCTCCTCGCTCAAGGGCGCCGAGATCGACGCCGCATTGGAAGCGACCGGCATCCGCCATCTCGCCCGCGCCGAGGTGCAGCACCTCTCGGGCGGCGAGTTCCAGCGCGCGCTGCTCGCCCGCGCCATTGCCCGCAAACCGGACCTGCTGGTGCTCGACGAACCGGTACAGGGCGTCGATTTTTCCGGCGAGATCGCGCTCTACGATCTCATCAAAAACATTCGTAATACAAGCGGCTGCGGCATCCTTCTCATTTCGCACGACCTGCATGTCGTCATGGCCGAGACGGACACCGTTATCTGCCTCAACGGCCATGTCTGCTGCCGCGGCACGCCGGAGACCGTCAGCCAAAGCCCGGAATACCAGCGCCTGTTCGGCGTCCGTGGCGGTCAGACGCTGGTCTTCTACAATCATAATCACGACCACACGCATCTGCCGGACGGTCGCGTCCAGCATGCCGATGGTTCGATCACCGACGATTGCCGGCCCAATGACGGCCACCATGTCGAAATTCTGCCGACCGGCGGCAAGGCGGGGCCGATGCGCATAGTGCACACGCATGGCCCGAATTGCGGCTGTGGTCACGACCACACGCCGCGGCCCCTGGCTGGCAAAGGAGGGCGACGCGATGCTTGACGACTTTTTCATGCGCGCGCTCGTCGCCGGCGTCGGGCTGGCGCTCACCGCCGGGCCGCTCGGCTGCTTCGTCGTCTGGCGCCGCATGGCGTATTTCGGCGACACGATGGCCCATTCGGCGCTGCTCGGCGTCGCGCTGTCGCTGCTGATGGATTTCAACCTGCTGATCAGCGTCTTCATCGTCGCCGCCACGGTCTCGATCCTGCTGCTTCTCCTCCAGAAGCGCGGCACGCTCTCCACCGATGCACTGCTCGGCATCCTCTCCCATGCCACGCTGGCGATCGGCCTCGTCATGGTCTCCTTCATGACTTGGGTGCGCATCGATCTCGTCGGCTTCCTGTTCGGTGATATCCTTGCCGTCTCGCGCGCCGACGTCGATCTCGTCTGGGGCGGCGGTATTCTCGTCACCTTCGCCATCGTCTGGATGTGGCGCCCGCTGATCGCTTCCACCGTCAATCCGGAACTGGCGGAAGCCGAGGGCATGGAGCCGGAAAAGACACGGCTTGCCTTCATGTTGCTGATGGCGCTCGTCATCGCCATTGCCATGAAGATCGTCGGCATCCTGCTCATCACCTCGCTGCTGATCATTCCAGCTGCGACCGCCCGGCGCTTTTCGACGAGCCCGGAGATCATGGCGGTGCTCGCCTCCGTCATCGGGGCACTTGCCGTCGTCGGCGGCCTGTTCGGCTCCCTGAAATTCGACACGCCCTCCGGCCCCTCGATTGTCGTTGCAGCGCTTGGCCTGTTCATTCTAAGCCTGCTGACCAAGCCGAGGACGAGCGGCGTCGATTCTGCAACCGCCAGCCAGGGAGGCCAGGCATGACGACCCCGACGACTTTGACGCGCAACCAGGGCCTCGTGCTCGACGTGCTCTCGCATTCCGAAGGGCCGCTCAGCGCCTATACGATCCTCGACAAGCTGCGCGACAGCGGGTTTCGCGCGCCTTTGCAGGTCTATCGCGCGCTCGACAAGCTCCTGGAATTCGGCCTCGTGCATCGGCTCGAAAGCATCAACGCCTTCGTCGCCTGCGCGCATCCCGACGAGGGCTGCCACGCCCATGGCATCACCGCCTTCACGATCTGCGAGACCTGCGGCAAGGTCACGGAGTTCCACGACCATGTGATCGAGGACCGGCTGAAAAGTTTTGCCAAGGACCGCAATTTCAAGACCGGCAAGACGACGATCGAAATCCGCGGCACCTGCGCGGGCTGTGCCTAACTGACAGGCTTGAGGCCTTTCTTGAAGCGCTGCCAGTTGCGCACATAGCTCTCGGCCGAGCGCTTCAGGCCCTCGATGGCCTCCGCATCCAGCGTGCGGATCGCCTTTGCCGGCGAGCCGACGATCAGCGAATTGTCCGGAAAGACCTTGCCTTCCGTCACCAGCGCATTGGCACCGACGAGGCAATTGTTGCCGATAACAGCGCCGTTCAGCACCGTCGCGCCCATGCCGATGAGCGAATTGTTGCCGATGGTGCAGCCGTGGATGATCGCGCTGTGGCCGATCGTGCAGCCTTCGCCGATGATGACGGGCTTGCCGGGATCCGTATGCACCACCACGCCCTCCTGGATGTTGGAGCGCGCGCCGAGGATGATCGGCTCGTTGTCACCGCGCAGCGTGGCGCCGAACCAGATGCCGACATCTTCGCCGACGATGACCTTGCCGATGACATTGGCATCCGGCGCCACCCAGTAGCGGTCGTCGGCGGGCAGCGTCGGGGCGCGGTCGTCGAGGGCGTAAAGCGGCATGGTTTCCTCCGGCGGTTTGATTCCTCGGCCACACTCTAGCACCCGCCCGCCGGACCGGGGAAAGGGCGGAGGGTGGTTTTTGAAGACGGGATGGAGTATGAGCCCGGCCATGACCAACGCAGCGACATTCTACAGCCAGGCCGTGACCGCGGGGACGAAGATTTTCGCCACCGCGCCGATGATCGACTGGAGTGACCGGCATTATCGCGTGTTTGCGCGGCAGCTCACCAGGAATGCGCTGCTCTTCACCGAGATGATCGTCGCCGATGCCATCCTGCGCGGCAATCGCGAGCGGCTGCTCGGTTTCGACGCCGTGGAGCATCCGGTGGCCTTGCAGCTCGGCGGCAATGATCCGCAGAAGCTCGCCGAGGCGGCGCGGATCGGTGCGGAATTCGGCTATGCCGAGATCAACCTCAATGTCGGCTGTCCCTCGGACCGCGTGCAATCCGGCACCTTCGGCGCCTGCCTGATGCGTGAGCCGGACCTCGTTGCCGATTGCGTGGCGGCGATGAAGGCGGCGGTTTCTATTCCCGTCACGGTGAAGTGCCGCATCGGCGTCGATGATCAGGATCCCGAAGTGGCGCTGCGCGATCTCGTCTCCCGCGTGAAGGCCGCCGGTACGGATGCCATCTGGGTCCATGCGCGCAAGGCCTGGCTTCAGGGCCTGTCGCCGAAGGAGAACCGCGATATCCCGCCGCTGGACTACGATCTGGTGCGCCGGCTGAAAAGTGAAAACCCCGGTCTTTTCATCGGCCTCAACGGCGGGCTTCATACATTGAGTCAGGCTGTCGAAGAGATGGACGGGCTTGACGGTGTCATGCTTGGCAGAGCGGCCTATCAGGATAGCGGGGTTCTCATGGGCGTGGATGAACTTTTTCCGCATCCCCTGTCGGGCGGCCAGCCGTCCGGTACTTTTTCCAATCCGCAGGCGCTTCCCGTCGAGCGGTGGGAGGCGGTGCGCGATGCCATGGTCGCCTATGCGGCCGAGGTGATCGCCCGGGGCGGGCGGGTGGCGCATGTCACGCGGCATATGGTCGGGCTGTTCCAGGGCTTTCCGGGTGTGCGGCGCTACCGGCAGATCCTCTCCACCGATGCCACGAAGCCGGGGGCGGGGCCGGAGGTGATCGCCAATGCCTTTGCCGCAGTGCTATCGGCGCGGGGCGAGGTGGCGACGGCGGCGGAGTAGCGCTTTCTGTGCATCGTCGCGGCGTGACCACAATTTCGTCCCCTCGGGGGCGGAAAACCGCGTAAACAACAAACGACGCATTCGAATAACAACAGGTGCCTGCGTGATCGATCCCTACGCCATGCTCGGACTGGAGCGCGATGCAGACGACAACGCGGTGAAGGCTGCCTATCGCAAGGCCGCCAAGGGCATGCATCCCGATTCGGGCGGCGATGCCGACCAGTTCGCCCGCCTGCAAACCTGCTACGACCTGCTGCGCGATCCGGTGCGCCGCAAGGTGTTCGACGACACCGGCTTCGATCCGCAGCTGGCCGATCCGCGCGACCTCAAGGGCCTGATGCTGCTCGAACCGCTGGTCAACGAGGTCATCCTCGACGAGCGCGAGCCCGGCAGCTTCGATCCGCTGGCGGCGATGCGCCGCAAGCTCTCCGACGACATCGTCAAGAGCCGCTTCCACATCCTGGAGCTGGAGCGCCACCGCAACCGCGTGCGCCAGCATATCGACCGCCTCGGCCGCAAGGCCGGCACGGATTTTCTGGGCTCCATGCTGCGCGCCCGCTCGCAGTCGATCGCCGAGGCGATCCGCAATGCCGAGACCCAGATCCAGTCCATCGAGCAGGCCTATGCCATGCTGGAAGGCTATTCCTACGAACTGGCCGCCGCGCTCGAGCCCGTGCTCGTCAAGGGCGAGGCGGCCGAGTAAGCCCGTCTACCAGTGCTTCGGCAGCGGCGGCTCCTCGCCTTCGTATTTCGGCGCGGGCTGCGCGGCGCGCATCTTTTCGAAGGCGCGATAGGCTTTTCGCTTGCGGTCGGCGACGAGCGCACGGGCGGCCTCGACGCCGGCGTCCTGAAGGGCGCGCGTCTCGCGGTAGGACGAGCTCATCCTGATCTTGCTCGCCAGATAGCCGAAATGCTCGGCATCCGCCACGCTCCGCGCCAGCTCGTCGAGCAGGCGGCGCTGCTCGGCGTCGAGATTGGCAAGGCAGCAGGGCTGCTGCGTCGAGTGGAAGAACCAGGCGCAGCGATGCCGGCGCCGGCAGTCGCGACGGCGGCAGATGCGCTCCGGCACCGCCAGCATCTCGGCGCTGCGGGCAAGCTGGTGGCAGGTGAGCGGGGGCGGTTCGTAGGGCATGGAGGCTCCTGTCTTGGGGAAGGGAAGGCGGATGGTGAGCCCGGCGCGCGGCATCCGGTCCGGTTTTCGCGGTGCCTTGCCCACCGGATCGACGTCTGGGCGCCGCCTTTGCGGCCCGCACCTCGACGGGATGCGCGAAAACCGTCCCGCGCGTGAAAAGCCACGCCGGGGTCTGGATCAGGCTTCGGACGGGGCGCTCAAAGCTGTCTCGTCAAAAGTATAAAAGTGACACCTTTCAGCGCCCCGTTCAGCGGTTTTTGCCTGCGACTCCGGTCTCTCTGCAAAGGCTGGGTCCGGCGGCGTTTGCCGTCGGTTTCCGGGGCGGGCCGGTTTTGACATCCGCGCAGAACTCTCCATCGAGCCCGGCCCGGACGGAAAGACTTATCACCTTTCCCGGGAAAACACCGCTCCGGCGGACGATGCCGACGCATCCGCCATTCCCAGCCCCCTTGTGTGCCGCACAGGCACATCCGGCGCGCCGTCAGGGGATGAAACCACGGGACCGGTCCGACGCCCCGCCGCTTCCCCCATGTCGCCGGAGGGAGACCACTTTCCGCAGACCCCTTTGGAGAGGACTTACGTCCGTCCCTCCCCAAAAGCGCCGACCCCGCCTCGCCGCAACGCCTTGCGGTGTATCCGCGGCGGGATGAGGGGAGTATGGCATGGGGTTTTGGGGCGGGGAAAATTAGTCGTCGTACATATGCTTTTTGGAGGCAAAACAATGCGCCTTATTCCACCGAAATATCTGGAGTCGAACCGATCGTTTGAAGTGGTTCCATGATCGAAAAATACAGCAATTTCCCCATAGATGTCTCGATTGTGTAACATACGCTGCACGGGGTCTATGAGTCGTTTTGACGATGGGCAGTTTGATCGAGGTGAAGGTGTCTTTGTTTCCGGTTATCGAGTTAAAAGAGCACCCAGGAAATCCGGAGCAGCTAGGAACGAAAGAGAAGTTTTGGATCGAGCATGATAATAGGCTCCACCTTCTGAAGTTTGGGCGTGAGGGAACAGGAGAGGACTGGGCAGAGAAAGTTGCCTGCGAGCTATGTTGCCTTTTGGGTATTCCGCACGCTCATTATGATCTTGCAAAGTACAATGGCCGATGCGGTGTGTTGACGCCTTCTATCGTTAAAGATGGAGAGAGGCTAATTCTTGGAAACGAATTGATTAATAGCGTGAGTTCCGGATACGATTCCACAGTGTCTTATCGTCAAAGAGAGCATACCGTGACGCGTGTTCTTGCAGCATTGGCGAGATTTACCAGTAACAAAGAAGATAGTCAGTGCATTTTTTCTGGGTATTTGCTTTTGGATGCCTGGATCGGAAACACGGATCGCCACCATGAAAACTGGGGGCTGATTAATCATGAAGGCACTCGAGTTTCTCTTGCGCCGACGTTTGACCACGCTTCCAGCCTAGGGCGCGAGCTCCCTGACCGAGTTCGATCGGAGCGCCTTGCGACGAAAGATACTCGTTTTTCAGTGGAGGCATTTTCTGAAAAGGCGCGATCTGCAATTTATGAGAATCAGCACGACAGAAAGCCTCTCTCCACTGTCGCTGCTTTTATGAGTGTCGCATCCAAATTACCTAAGAAGTGCGGCAGTTACTGGGTGGAAAAACTAGAAACTATTCCGGTTCAGGAAATAGATTCAATATTTTCGCGAATACCAGATGAGTTTATTTCTGCCCCATCTAGAGGATTTGCGACGCGCATCCTCCACCACAATCGCACTCGTATCCTAAGAGAATGGGAAAAGTCATGGCCAAGTTTATCTTGAATTGGCAGGACCCCGAAAGTCGGCGTTGGCACTCGGTCGGAACTCTTACTCATGAAAGAGGGTTGTATTTTTTTGTATATACTCGGGGTGCGAAACTTTCTTCGCGCTTTGTTCCGTTTGGAAATATGTCAAAACTTGATCGTGCGTATGTTTCTGAGACCCTGTTTCCGATTTTTGCGAACCGCATTCTTAATGAAAAAAGACCAGAATTCGAAAAGTATTCAGAGTGGTCGGGGCTTTCTGACAAGTCGAGTCGTGATCCATTACTTCTGATGGCGCGGATGGGAGGGGGGCGTGCGACTGATACAATGCAGGTCTATCCAATTCCGGAGAAAAGCATGGACGGTAAATATAAGACCGTCTTTTTCAGTCATGGCATTAGCCATATTTCTCAAAGTGCTCAACGGAGATGTCTTGGTTTGGCGAATGGCGATGTTCTTTATGCAATGCTTGATGTACAGAACCCATTCGATGAATATGCTGTTGCGCTTAGGACGGCGGACCCCGCGGAATTTGTCGGATATTGCCCCAGATATTTGGCAAAAGATGTCCGGAAACTTCTAGGCAATTCAGAGAGTGAATTGGCTGTTCGTGTTAAACAAGTTAATTTCGACGCTCCGTTTCAATACAAATTGCTGTGTGAAATTGAGGCGGATTGGCCTATTGGCTTCGAACCTTGCGATGATGAGGACAAAATTCCGCTTGTGCAGGTAAATGTCGATAGTATTTTTGATCGGCTGAGGCACGCATCTTTATAATTACGGACTGCGTGTTGCGTTGATGCTGAGTTCGATATGAAGAAAACTTCAACTAGCCGGAAGCTCAATTACCGCCCAGGTCGCCCGGTTTTCCCCTTTGTCCGCCCCTTCCGCTTCGCTTCCGCCGGGTCCTCATAACTCCCCGCGCCAATCTTCCCCCGCCGGACCGGCTTTGCGTCGTCGGCTCCGTCGGCACGTTCGGGTTGGCCTTCGAGGAGGGGGGCGTGGCGTTTTTTGGTGGAGAGGGTTTCCTCCGGGCGGGTGGGCAGGTCTCCGGTGACGGGCTTTTCGGTGCGGCCGACGGTCATTTCGTCGAGCGTGTTGCGGCGGAACAGCGATTTGCCCGCGGGCGTGGCGACGTCGCGGCCCATTTCATCCAGCGAAGGCTTGCGGAAGAGGGGGCGTTCGGTGTCGGTGCCCGGACCCATGTCGTCGAGCGAGGGTTTTTGGAAGAGAGATTTCGACGGGGCGTCGGCGTCTGCGGTTGTGGATCCTCGGGTCGAGCCCGAGGAGGACGGAGGAGAGGTGGTGCCGGAGGCACCCCCCTCTGTCCTGCCGGCGTTCGTCGCTGCAATCGATTCACTGGATCGATTGCTCCGCTGCGCGGACCGTTCCTCACCCCCCTCAAGGGGGGAGATCGACTTGTGGCTAGCGTCGGTTTTCTTGCCGTTGCCGCCTTGTGGCTTGGCCGGGCTTTTGCCCTTTCCGCCACCTTCCTGACTTCTCGCTTCTTCGCGCGCCATCGGGTCGTCCATGACGGCGAGTTCGGCGGCTTTGAGGCGTTTGATCTCGTCGCGCAGGCGGGCGGCTTTTTCGAAATCGAGATCGGCGGCGGCGTCGCGCATGGCTTTTTCCAGCGCGTTGAGATGGGCCTGCAGGTTGTTGCCGACGAGGTTGCCGCCATCGGCAAAGCCCTTGCCGGAGACGCCGGAAATATCGGCGCGGACGTGGTCGCGCTCGTAGACCGAGTCGAGGATGTCGGAAATCTTGGCCTTCACCGATTCCGGGGTGATGCCGTGCGCCTCGTTATAGGCGACCTGCTTTTCGCGGCGGCGGGTCGTCTCGTCCATGGCGCGTTGCATGGAGCCGGTGATCTGGTCGGCATAGAGGATGACCTTGCCATCGACATTGCGCGCCGCGCGGCCGATGGTCTGCACGAGCGAGGTTTCGGAACGCAAGAAGCCTTCCTTGTCGGCATCGAGAATGGCGACGAAGCCGCATTCGGGAATGTCGAGGCCTTCGCGCAGCAGGTTGATGCCGACGAGCACGTCGAAGGCGCCGAGACGCAGGTCGCGGATGATCTCGATGCGCTCCAGCGTGTCGATGTCCGAGTGCATGTAGCGCACGCGAATGCCCTGTTCGTGCAGGTATTCGGTGAGGTCTTCGGCCATGCGCTTGGTGAGCACGGTGACGAGCGTGCGGTAGCCGGCCTCGCTGGTGGCGCGGATCTCGCCCAGCACGTCGTCCACCTGGCTTTTCGCCGGGCGAACCTCAACGGGCGGGTCGATCAGGCCGGTCGGGCGGATGACCTGCTCGGCGAAGACGCCGCCGGCCTGCTCCATTTCCCAGTTGCCGGGCGTGGCCGAGACGGCGATCGTATCGGGGCGCATGGCGTCCCATTCCTCGAAGCGCAGCGGGCGGTTGTCCATGCAGGAGGGCAGGCGGAAGCCGTATTCGGCCAGCGTCGCCTTGCGGCGGAAGTCGCCGCGATACATGCCGCCGATCTGCGGGATCGTGACATGGCTTTCGTCGATGAAGATCAGCGCGTTGTCGGGGATGTATTCGAAGAGGGTCGGCGGCGGCTCGCCGGGCTTGCGGCCCGTGAGGTAGCGCGAATAGTTCTCGATGCCGGCGCAGGAGCCGGTGGCCTCCAGCATCTCGATATCGTAGCGCGTGCGCTGCTCCAGGCGCTGCGCTTCCAAGAGGCGGCCGGCCTTTTCCAGCTCGGCGAGGCGCAGTTTCAGCTCGTCCTTGATCGCCTTGATCGCGCCGTTCAGCGTCGGGCGCGGGGTGACGTAGTGGCTGTTGGCGTAGATTTTGACCGATTTCAGGTCGCCGGTCTTCTGGCCGGTCAGCGGGTCGAACTCGGTGATCGCGTCGATTTCGTCGCCGAACATCGAGATGCGCCAGGCGGCGTCTTCAAGGTGGGCGGGGAAGATCTCGATCGTATCGCCGCGAACCCGGAAACTGCCGCGCTGGAAATCCATCTCGCGGCGCTTGTATTGCTGGGCGACGAGATCGGCGAGCAGCTGGCGCTGGTCGAGCCGTTCGCCGACTTCCATCTGGAAGGTCATGGCGGTGTAGGTCTCGACCGAGCCGATACCGTAGATGCAGGAGACGGAGGCGACGATGATGCAGTCGTCGCGCTCCAGCAGCGAGCGCGTCGCGGAGTGGCGCATGCGGTCGATCTGCTCGTTGATCGACGATTCCTTCTCGATGAAGGTGTCGGAGCGCGGGACGTAGGCTTCCGGCTGGTAATAATCGTAGTAGGAGACGAAATATTCGACCGCGTTCTCCGGGAAGAAGTTCTTGAACTCGCTGTAGAGCTGGGCGGCCAGTGTCTTGTTCGGCGCGAGGATGACGGCGGGGCGCTGCGTTTCCTCGATCACCTTGGCCATGGTGAAGGTCTTGCCCGAGCCGGTGACGCCGAGCAG
>CBFGOD010000097.1:0-11968 GCA_965650295.1 uncultured Shinella sp.
CGATGCCGGTGCGAACCAGGGGAACGACGACGATGCGGATTTCGACGGCCGCCTGCGTGCCCTGCCCAACAAAGCCGGAGGCTGACCCATGCCCATCACCCGACGCCGCCTGATCACGATTTCCGCCGCTCTGGCCATCCTGCCCGTTGCCGCCCGAGCCTCCATAACGGGCACGACCCGCCAATGGACGGGACAGGCGCTGGGCGCACGCGCCTCGATCCGGCTCGACCATCCCGACGGAGAGGTGATCGCCGCCCGCGTCATGGCCGAGATCGACCGGCTGGAAGATATGCTCAGCCTCTACCGGCCGCAGAGCGCGTTGTCCCGCCTGAACCGCGATGGGTATCTGGCCGCGCCACCTTTCGAATTGCTCGACTGCCTGTCGCTGGCCGGTGCCGTATACCGTGCGAGCGGCGGGCGGTTTGATCCGACCGTTCAGCCGCTCTGGGCGCTCTGGGCCGAAGCCGCGGCAGGCGGCACGAGGCCCGATGCGCAAGCGGTCGAGACGGTGCGGCACCAGACCGGCTGGGCGAAGGTGGAACTCGACGCCGCAGCCATCACGCTGCAACCCGGCATGGCGCTGACATTGAACGGCATCGGCCAGGGCTATGTCGCCGATCGGGTCGCGGCCCTGCTGGAGGCGGAGGGCCTGAGCAATATCCTGATCGACACGGGTGAACTGCGGGCGCTTGGCGGCAAGCCGGACGGCGGGAACTGGCCGGTACGCCTGGAGACGGGCAAACGCCTGGCGCTGCGCCAGCGCGCGCTCGCCACTTCTGCCCCACTCGGTACGACCTTCGATCAGGCAGGCCATGACGGCCACATCCTCGATCCCGCGACCGGCATGCCGGCGGCATCGGCATGGCGCTCCGTGTCGGTCTCGGCGCCATCCGCCGCCATTGCCGATGCGCTCGCCACCGCCGTCTGTCTGATGTCCGATCCGGAGGAGATCCGGATCATGCTCGGACATTTCGAAGGCGCGCGTCTGGAAGCCAGCGCCTAGCCAAGCATTCGATCCCCGCAACGACGAGAGGCTGTCATGGACAAGAAAGAACCGCGCAAACCCCTGGTGTTCTCCGGCGAGCAGGTCAGCGGCAGGGAAATCAACGGCAGCAGCCTGATGCCGATGCTGATCGCCGGGCTTGTCCTGATCGCCGTCGGCTATGTGGCCGTGATGGTCTTCGTCTGACGAATGTGTGGCGGAGCGGCACCCGGAAAATCCGGATGCCGCTTTCCGTTTCGGGCTCAGGCACCGATGGCGGCTTCCGGCGTCTCGAAGCGCGGGAAAAGCACGGCATTCTCCAGATGCATGTGCGAGACGAGATCATCGGTGAGCTTGCGCAGTCCCGTATAGAGCGCCGTCCACGAACCGCAGGCGCCCTCCGGCAGCGCCATGCCATGGGCTGCATGCTCGATATCCTGAAGAAGCCTGACGGTATCGGCATGTTCATGGCGCATCTGCACGATCGGGCGGGAAATCCGCGTGTTTTGTCCCTGCCGCATCAGGGGGAAGAGGATTTGCTCCTCGCTCGTCATGTGGTCTTCCAGTTCCGCCTTCAGCGCGACCAGCGCGCGGGCCAGTCCGGATGGGGCGACGGGATGGTCGCCGTGGACGCGTTCGACCTTCTCGGCAAGCGGGATCAAAAAGGCCAGTTCGCGGCGATGGGTCTCATGGTAACGCGACAGAAGATGATCGATGAGCGACCCGGTCTCCTGCGGCGCTTCAAGACCGGCTATGCGCTGGAGCGCTTCCAGTTCGGCGAGCAGATCTGCCGGCGACAGGCCGGCGAGTTCGGCCGCCTCGCGCAGAGGGATGTCACCCGCACAGCAGAAATTGATGGCAGAGCGGCGAAACAGTTCGGCCGCACCCGGCAGTTCGGCGGCAATCGTGGTCACGGTGGTTTCGAGAGAAAGCGTTTGCATGCTTGATCCTTTGAAGGAGAGAAGGAGCCCCACTTTGCAGGATCGTCATGCGTCGTCTTTGCGCCCGGCCGAACAAAAGAGCGCATTGGGGAAAGGCTATCGTGGCGCTGTTTGCTGCGCCGCAAAGAGTGCGACAATTCGGCGGGGCGGGAGCCTTTTCATCACGCGGCGCGCTTGGTAAGCCTCGGTGCGAGAGGTTTTGATGACGATGCACATGCAACAGCGCCGGAACGGATGGGTGGCTTTCGCCGTCGCCGTGCTGATGGCGTTGCAGGTTCTTCTGAGCCCCCTGGCCCAGGCTGCCACGGCCGGCAGTTCGGCGGTGGATGCCTATGGCAACCCGCTCTGCATCACCCATCTCGAGGAGCAGAAACCGGCCTCGACGCCGGACAAGGAGCGCTCGCTCGCTCCCGATTGCTGCACGCTGGCCTGCGGCATGGCGGCAGGCCTCGTTCCGCCCTATCGCCCTGTCCTCATCCTGTTCAATCCGCTTGCACAACCCTCGCAGCGGATTTTCGACGGCTATGACGACCACGCGCCTTCGGTGCATGAGGCTCTGCCCGGACATCCTCGCGGTCCCCCGACGATCGCCTGATCGCTGGCCTTGTACCGGCAGAGTCATCGTGCGTGCATCATGCGGATTTCCCCGCCCTGATCGCTGCACGGGTGGACCGCCTGCTGTGCGCCCTCGCGATCCTATGTCCTTTCCCTCTTCCATCATATTTTGCCGGCAGGGATGACCGGCTCTCTTGGAGACTGACAATGCTGAAAAGAACACTTGCAACCGTTGCCGCCCTTGCGCTCGGTTCCAGCGCCGCCCTTGCCCATGTTTCGTTGCAGCTGAAGGAGGCGCCTGTCGGTTCGACCTATCGCGCGATCTTCCAGGTGCCGCATGGCTGCGAGGGCAAGCCGACCAATGTGGTGCGCGTGCAGATCCCCGAAGGCGTGATCGCGGTGAAGCCGCAGCCGAAGGCGGGCTGGACGCTTGAAAAGATCAAGGGCGCCTATGCCAAATCCTACGACTACTACGGCACGCCGACCGGCGAAGGCGTCAAGGAAATCGTTTGGAGCGGCGGCAATCTCGGCGATGACGAATATGACGAATTCGTCCTGCGGGTCTATCTGACGAAGGATCTGAAGGCGGGTGAAACGCTGCACTTCCCCGTGGTGCAGGAGTGCCCGGATGGTGTGGCCGAGCGCTGGATCGAAATTCCGGCCGCAGGCCAGTCGGAAGACGCTCTCGAGCTTCCCGCACCCGGCGTAAAGCTGCTTGAAGCGACAAGCGGCCACTGAACCCGAAAAAGGCCGGCGCTTTCAGGCGCCGGCCTCCTCTGCCCTTCGGAGATTGTCGTGCGGGACCATCTTTGCCGATCCTGTATCCGGGTCTTTCTGACCGCTATCCTCTGGTGCTGCCTCGCTGTGGCAGCGATGGCGCATGCCTCGTTGACGGGCGCGGTGCCGGCCGATGGCGCCGTCGTCAATGTGCCCCCGAAAACCCTGTCGCTGTCCTTCAGCGAGCCGGTGTCGCCGCTCGTGCTGCGGCTCATCCTGCCCGATGGGCAGTCGAAGACGCTGGAGACATTCGTTCTGCGTGACCGCACGCTCGAGATCACCGCACCCGGCGACCTTGCAGCGGGAACCCATGTGCTTGCCTGGCGCGTCGTCTCCGAGGACGGACATCCCGTCGGGGGGTCCACGATCTTTTCGATCGGTGCGCCGAGCAGCGCGCCGCAGATCGCCGGGGAGGCGATCGACTGGCCGGTCAGGGCGGCGCTATGGCTTGCCCGCATCGCGATGTATGTCGGCCTCTTCTTCGGGATCGGCGGCCTTTTTGCCGTCCGGTGGCTGGTCCCCGGTGGCGCCGCTGGACTGCCGGTCATGAAGGCGGCCCTGCTGTTCGGTCTCTCGGCGACGGTGGTTTCCCTGGGGTTGCAGGGGCTCGATGCCTTGGGTGCCCCGCTCTCCAGCCTGACCGATCGTACGGTATGGAGCGCCGGCCTCGCGACGAGTTTCGGTCTGACCGTCGTGGTGCTTTCCTTTGCGTTCCTTCTGGCGCTCATGACCTCTTCGCGGACGACTGTTTCGGGCCGCGCGGTATCGCTTGTAGCCATTCTCGTCGGAAGCACGGCGTTAGCGTTGAGCGGTCATGCAAGCTCGGCGACGCCGCAATGGCTGATGCGGCCGGCGGTCTTCGTGCATGTGATCACGATTGCCATCTGGATCGGCTCGCTCCCGCCCTTGGCCTACGCCTTGCAGCATGGAGGAGAAGCGGGGCGGCAGGCGCTTGGCCGGTTCTCTCGCCTTATCCCGGTCTGTGTCGCCGCACTGACGGCGGCCGGCCTGCTGCTGGCCATCGTGCAGGTCCAGACATTCGATGCGCTCTTTTCCACGGCCTATGGCAATGTGCTCCTCGGGAAGACGGCGCTGCTCGTCGTCCTGTTTCTTCTCGTGGCGGCCAATCGCTGGGTCTTCACCAAGCCTGCCGAACGCGGCGAGCCGGGTGCGGCACGGCGGCTTGCCTGCGCTGTTGTCATAGAGACCATGATCGTCCTCGCCATTTTCGCGGTCGCCGCCACGTGGCGGTTCACGCCGCCGCCCCGCGCGCTGGCGATCGCGGCTGCGCAGCCGGTGTCGATCCATATCCATGCGGACAAGGCGATGGCCGAAATTGCCGTCACGCCGGGACGTGCCGGTCCGGTCGAGGTGTCCGCCATCATACTGGCCCCTGATTTCACGGCCATCACGCCGAAGGAGGTCACCTTCGTGCTTTCCAATCCGCAGGCGGGTATCGAGCCGATGCGCCGGAAAGCGACCTTGCAGGCTGACGGTGTGTGGCGTGCCGCCGACGTTCTCGTGCCCATTGCCGGCCAATGGCGCCTGAGGGTCGACATTCTCGTCAGCGACTTCGAAATCGTGCGATTGCAGGACACGGTCGAAATCGCGCCTTAGCGTGTCGTTAAGCCCTCCCGGCTTTGCGGCTATCTCGGTTTTTTAGCAGTTCGATTGTCGGGTCCCTGAGGAAAAAAGGCGGCGACACGTCTGCCGAACCCGTCGAGATAGGTGAGGACCACCGGGACGAAGACGAGGGTCAGCAAGGTCGAGGAGATCAATCCGCCGATGACCGCGTGGGCCATCGGTGCGCGCGATTCTCCCCCTTCACCAACGCCGATCGCCATGGGCAGCATGCCGAAGATCATGGCGAGCGTCGTCATGACGATCGGTCGAAGGCGCACGGCCCCTGCATTGGCGAGACTTTCCTGAAGCGACCTGCCGGCCTCCCGCTCCTGGTTCGAGTAATCGACAAGCAGAATTGCATTCTTGGTGACGAGGCCCATCAGCATGATGAAGCCGATGATGGAGAACATGTTCAATGTCGACCCGGTGACGAGAAGTCCGATGAGAACCCCGATCAGCGACAGGGGCAGCGTCATCATGATGGCAATCGGCTGAATGAATGAACCGAACTGCGACGCGAGGATGATGTAGATGAAGATGACAGCGAGCGCCAAGGCCTGGACGGCATAGCCGAGACTTTCCGCGAGGTTTTGCGCGTCACCGCCGAAGGTGACGCGGTATCCGGCCGGGATGTCCATGGCCGCGATCGCCGTGTCCAGATCCTGGCGCACGTCGCCGAGGGGGCGGCCCTCGATGTTGCTGGAGATGCGGATTTCGCGTGAGAGATCCTTGCGGGTGATCGCATCCGGCGCCGTGCTTTCGATGACGTCGGCGACCTGATCGAGGAGCACGGTGATCGGCTTGTTGTCCTTGTCGGTTCGGTTCGTCGAAATCGTCAGGTTGCGGAGCTGAGCCGCTTCACGGCGGCCGGTGGCCGGCAGCCGAACCATCACATCGTAGGATTCTCCGTCCGGCGCATTCCAGACGGAAACAGCGTCGCCCGCCACCAGAGGCCTGAGCGTATCCCCGATCATCGAAATGGAGACGCCAAGGTCGCTTGCCGCCTCGCGCCGAATCTTGACCGCAAGTGTCGGACGTTCGTTTTCGATGGATGACTCCACCTCCGTTGCTCCCGGGATTTTGGACAACGCCGCGGTGATCTGGCCGGATATCTTTCGAAGCTGGTCGTCGCCATCCCCGAGCACGGAGAGTTGAAGCGGCTTGGCGGCCGTTCCCGCTTCAGACTGGCTGACCGAAATCTCCAGACCTGCAATCCTTCCCAGACGCTGGCGGATGGGTTCGAGCGCCGCTGACGTCGTTATATCCCGCTTGTCGTTTGCAACGAGTTGAACCGCGACGATAGCCTGATTGAAGCCCCGCGCGCCGCTGGCATTGATCGTGGAGTAGATCGTATCGACGTAGCCGAGTTCGCGCAGGGCCTTTTCGACCTGCCCGACCTTCGCGGCCATATAGTCCAGCGACGCGCCCTGGTTGGCTTCGAGAGATACGGAGACTTCGCCCTCGTCGGCGGCCGGCAGGAATTCGGCCCCGATCTTCGGAACGAGCATCAGGCTGGCGACGAACATGACGACCACGGTGCCGATCGTCGTCTTGCGATGATTGAATGTCCAGTGGATCAGGGATCGATATCTGTCGGCAAGCCTCTCGAACCAGAGGTCGAAGCGTCTGATAAACCGGCCGAGCGGCCCGCGTCGCGCGTCCTTCTCCGAATGGGGATCATACCAGACGCTGGAGAGCATCGGGTCCAATGTGAAGGAGACGAACAGCGAAATCAGCACCGCGACGGCGACTGTCACGCCGAACTGGAGGAAGAACCGTCCGATCAGGCCGCCCATGAAGGCGACCGGGAGGAAGACGGCGACAATGCATAGCGTTGTCGCCAGGACGGCGAGCCCGATTTCGTTCGTACCGTCGAGCGCTGCCCGGACGTGATCCTTGCCCATGTGAAGGTGTCGGGTGATGTTCTCTCGGACGACGATCGCATCGTCGATCAGAATCCCGATCGATAGCGACAAGGCCATGAGCGTCATCGTGTTGAGCGTGAAGCCCAGCGCATAGATGACCGCGAAGGTGCCAATGACCGAAATCGGCAGGGTCAACCCGGTAATGACCGTCGATCGCCATGAATTCAGGAACAGAAACACGATGACGACCGTGAGGACACCGCCCTCGATCAACGTTCTCTGGACTTCTGAAACCTGGGCCGAGATGGCGCGGGCATTGTCGCGGGTGATCTTGAGTTCGATGCCCTCGGGTTTGAGTTCGGTGTTGAGCGCTGCGATCTCCTTTGCCAGATCCCCGGCGACGGCGACGGTGTTTGCGCCCTGGACCTTGACGATATCCATCCCGAGCGAGGGCGCGCCCTGATAGGTCGCCCGACTGGTGACCTCGGCCCCCGTATCCAGGACCGTCGCGACATCGGATAGATAGACCGGATAGCCGCCGCTCTGGGCGACGATGATGCTGTTGAAGCCCGCGACATCCTCGATCCGCCCCTCCACCGTCACGATCCGCTGATTGATCCCGGATATCAGTGTGCCGGCAGCCCGATCCTGGTTCTCGCGGCGGATCGCGTCCATGACCGAAGCGACACCGACGCCATAGGCTTCCAACCGGTCGGGATCGACGACGATGAGCATCTGCCTTTTGCTGCCGCCGACCAGCGTGATCTGGCCGACGCCGGCAACGACGCTCAGGCGACTGGTGATGACCCGATCGGCCAGCGTCGTGATCTCGGAAAGCGAGCGTGTTGCCGACGAGACCGCCAGCGACAGGATCGGCGCATCTTCCGGATTGAAACGCGTCACTTGCGGCGTATCCACGCCATCGGGAAAACCGGCTTCCAGACGCGCCACGCGGTCGCGAACTTCCTGGGCGGCAGCCTGCGAATCCACGTCGAGCTCGAACTGCACCACGACGACGGCGCGACCCTCGTAGGATTCGGAGGTGATCGTGTCGATGCCGCCGATCGTGTTGAGCGCCGACTCGATAGGCCGTGCGATCTCGCTTTCGATGGTCTCGGGTGATGCCCCGGTATAGGCCGCGGTGACCACGACGATGGGAAGATCCGTCTCGGGGAACTGATCGACGCCGAGACGGCTGAAAGAGAACAGGCCGATGACCAGTACGGTGACCATCATCATGGTCGCGAAGACCGGATGACCGACGCTGATGCGTGTGAGGAACATGGTGTTACTCCCCTTCGACGGTCACGGGCGTATCTGCGACGAGTTGGGGCAGGGGGGCCGATACGACGATATCGCCGGTGGCCAGTCCACGGACCTCGACCAGACCCTGATCGGCCCAGGTCGTTCCGAGCGTAACGTCCCGCCGCCTTAAATAGCCATCCTCGACCTTCAGCACGAACGGGCCGGCACTGTCGTGCCGGATGGCAGGTGTGGGCAGCGCCACGACATTGTTCTGCTGGTCGATCCGGAGGACGCCGGTGGTGAACATCCCGCCCTTGAGAACAAGATCGTCGTTGCGGATGGCGATAAACACGCGAACCGCACGCGATCCCGCCACGGCCGTCGGCGCGATGCGGGTTACTTCTCCAGCGAACGTGCGATCGGGAAAACCTTCGACCACGAGATCCACGGGTTGCCCGGTCCGCACGCGCGGGATGCGGCTTGTCGGAACGCCGGCATCGACCTCCATTCTCCTGAGATCCACGATGGTCAGGAGTTCGCCGTTGACCGGAACCGTCTGTCCCTGCTCGACGGGGCGTGCCGCGACCACGCCGTCGAATTCTGCATGGACCTCGGCATCGTTGAGCGCTCTCTGGGCGTCTGCGACTGCCGCCTGTTTCGCCCGGAGCTGAGCCTTGAGGTTCAGCACCTCCGCATTGGCTTCCAGGCGTGTCGCCTCCGAGGCCGCCCCCCTGTCCTGCAGGCTGGCATTGCGTCTGAGCACATTCTCCGCCAGCTCGAGCTGGGCCTCAATCGCCTCGACTTCAGCGCTTCGCGCCGTCACCGCGGAGGCGAGGCCTTCCGTGTCGATACGGACAAGAAGATCTCCCGTCTTGACGATGTCGCCGACCTGCACCGGCAGTTCGATGATCGTCCCGGCGACCCGCGCCGTCAGGCTCGTTCGCCGGATGGGCGTGAGCGAGCCTGAAATGCGGACGTCACTGCCGATGTTGCGCGGGGCAACGGTCGTGACATCGACGCGCGCCAGTTCCATCTTGCTGCCGGTTGCCGATGGCGTCTGCGATAGTGCCGGATCGGCAAGACCCATGATCGAGACCATGAGAGAGGCGAAGATGGCTGCCTTGGACGGGGTCATACTGGGCTCCGTTGCAGTGGTTTGCGATTGGTCAGGGGATTGTGTGGCCGTGCATGCCGAGCGGCACGTGCGCCTTTTGCCAAGTGCGGCACTGGAGGAACCCGCTTGAAGGCAAAAAGATGCATGCAAGAGAAGACGCCGGCTGTGTCGCTCCATCGGTTTTTCAGTTTCGCGGCCTCCCTGAAACCCTCGTCGAAGTCCGACCGCTGCGTGTGTGCGATCGCCGGCATATATACCTCAAGTTAGGCAGGATTGGTGGAACCCTCCCTGTTCGTGTCCATGGCAGAGAACGCCTTGTGGATCATCTCCTTTTCTGCGGGCGTCTCCTCAGCGGGGGCGGATAACGCGCAAAGGCCATCATGGCTGCCGCCTCGGTTGGTTTTGGCGTGCCCGCGCAGGCGCGATCGGCAGCATTGCTGACGGTTGAAAACAGGCGGTTTCAAGCCCGCCAGACCGCAGGCGTGGCTAATCCGCGTAAATCCATATCATGCATTTTCTTCATCAATTCGAGCGCAAAAAATCGCTAATCGAATAAGCCAAAATGGAGCAAGCTATCAGCATGAAAACGCTGGCTGGCTGCCGAATTCGCCGGCGTGCGGAAAGGCGGCCACACGAAGGAAGAGGCGCGATGACGATTGGATTTCGAGTGGTGCAGCGAAAGCGGGCTGTCACAGCCGATGTGACCGCTGCATTCCTTGAGGTTCCGGTTGCGAATGTAAGCGACTGTATGGGGCGCCTCTTTGGCAGTGCAACCCGCCTGCGGCCGATCCATGACGGCGACGCGCGAATGGCAGGCCCTGCGCTGACTGTCCGCTCCCGCCCGGGCGACAATCTCATGCTGCATTACGCGCTTGATATCGCTCAAGCGGGCGACGTGATCGTCGTGGATGCGGGCGGTGCCGTGGATAATGCGATCATGGGCGAATTGATGGCGGAGATGGCGGTCAAGCGCGGCATTGCCGGCATCGTCATCAATGGAGCGGTCCGTGATGTGACGGACATTCGTGCGACCGGTCTCCCGGTCTATGCCACGGGCATCACGCATCGAGGCCCTTACAAGAACGGTCCCGGAGAGATCAATGTCGATATCGCCCTTGATGGCATGACCGTCTCTCCCGGCGACCTGATCTTGGGCGATGGGGATGGCGTGCTTTGCGTGCCGTTCGATCAGACGGGCGCGCTTCTGGCTGCGGCCCGGCAGAAGATGACGGCGGAGAAAGCCGAGATGCAGCACATTCGCCAGGGTACGAGCGACCGCGCCTGGGTGGTCGAGGCGCTCAGAGCGGGCGGCTGCGTGTTCGAATAGGGCGACCGGGAGGAGCCGGAGGGTCTTGGAGAACAAAGTGCAGCGAGCGTCAGGACGCCGCGTCGCCTCGGTTCACAAGGTGAAATTCGTGCGGGATCATCCGCGAAACGGGAGGAGGAAACAAATGAGCTGGCAGAACAAACTTGCCTTGACGGCGTTGCTGGTCGGGATGAGCCACAACGCGATTGCGCAGGATAAACTTCTCGTCGCCGGTTTCGGCGGCGCGTTCGAAACGGTCTTCCGCGATCAGATTATCCCGAGCTTCGAGAAGAAGACGGGCAACAAGGTCGAGTTCATTGCGGGAACCTCCGGTTCGACGCTTGCCAAATTGAACAGCCAGCTTGGCAACCCCGATTTCGACATTGCGATCCTGGCCGACGGCGTCATGGCCCAAGCGGTCGACGCCGGAGCCTGCCAGCCGCTTGCCGCGCCTGCCGCCGGCCTGCCGGACGTGTATGAAAGCGCCTATACGCCAAACGGCGCGGCCGTGAGCATCGGGGTCGGCGCGGCCGGCTTCGTCTACAATTCCAAGTATTTCGCCGATCAGGGCTGGCAGCCGCCGACCTCGTGGGCCGATCTCGGAGACGAGAAATATGCCGGCCGGCTCGTGGTGCCCAATGTCAGTTCCGGCTTCGGCCTCTATGCTCTCGTTATGCTGGCACGGCTGAATGGCGGGGATGAGGACAATCTCGAGCCCGGCTTCGAAGTCATGATCGACAAGGTTGCCCCGAACGTGGTCTCCTTCGAAGCCGCGCCCAACCGGGTTTCCGAACTGCTCCAGCGCGGAGAAGCCGCTCTGGCGCTTTGGGTGGACGGTCGTGCTGCCGCGCTTGAGGCCCAGGGTTTTCCCGTCAAGTTCGTCGTTCCGAAGGAAGGTGCCGTTGCGGTAAACGTCGAGGCATGCGTCACCAAGAAGGAAGCCACAAAGCCGTCGGCGCAGGCCTTCATCGCGCATATCCTGTCGCCGGAAGCGCAGACGGCGCTGCGGGACGGGATGAAGCTCGCGCCTTCAAACCGGACGGTCAAGTCGGAGATCGACGTCGAGAAGCTCGTCCGGCTTGATTGGGAAAAGCTGAACAAGACGCGTGAGAGCTGGACCAATCGCTGGAACCGGGAGGTCGAGCGCTGATGTCGATCGCCGTTCAGCCCAGTGGGGTCGGGGCGGGGGAAAACTTCCTCGTTATTACCGATCTGTCGAAGCACTATGGAACTCTGACCGCTGTTGATCGCATCAGCTTCGGTGTCAGGCGCGGTAGCTTCGTCTCTCTTCTTGGCCCTTCCGGCTGCGGCAAGAGCACGACCCTTCAGATGATCGCCGGTTTCACAGAACCTTCCGGCGGTCAGGTTGAGCTGGACGGCCAGAACATGTCGGGCATATCGCCGGGCAAGCGCGACCTGGGGATCGTCTTCCAGTCCTATGCGCTCTTCCCGCATATGACGATCGAACAAAACGTTGCCTTCGGGCTCGAAATGCGCAAGGTCCCGGCCGAAGAGCGCAAACAGCGGGTTTTATCTGCGCGGGCGGCACGAGATTCAGAT
>CBFGOD010000098.1:0-11954 GCA_965650295.1 uncultured Shinella sp.
GACCATTCGGATCATTCCTATGGCATGACGCGCACGGAAATCCGCTGCACGGATTGCGATGCCCATCTCGGCCACGTCTTTCCCGACGGCCCGCCGCCGACGGGCCTGCGCTACTGCATGAACGGCGTGGCGCTGAGCTTCGATCCGGACTGATCGTCCAGATGGTTATTTGGAGAGCTTCAGCTCCATACAGGTCAGGTCCAGCCAGCGGCCGAACTTGATGCCGACCTCGCTGAAGCGGCCGACGATGCGGAAGCCGAACGCTTCGTGCAGCTTGATCGAGGCGGCGTTTTCCGCCTCGATACAGCCGACCATGACATGCACGCCGTTGAAGGCGGCGCGCTCGATCAGCGCCTTCATCAGCTTGCGCCCGCTGCCGGTGCGGCGCACGTCGCCGCGCACATAGACGGAATGCTCCACCGTGTGGCGAAAACCGTCGAAGGCGCGCCAATCGCCATAGGAAGCGTAGCCGATCACCTGCTTGCCGCGCACCGCGACGAGGATGGGAAAACCGCGTTCACGGCGGGCGGCAAACCAGGCCTTGCGGTTGTCGAGATCGACCACCGCCTCGTTCCAGATCGCCGTGGTGTTGGCGACGGCATCGTTGTAGATGTCGAGAATGCCGGGGAGATCCGCTTCCACGGCGTCGCGTATCGTTATGTCCATGGTGGTTCCCCCACTTGTTTGCCTTCGCTTACAGGAGGAGCGGGAAACCTGTCCAGTCATGTGTTGCCATGGTCGATGAAACCGACCCGCTGGACCGTCATGAAAGCACAGACATTTAAGGGGTTCTTCGTGCAGCGTTTGATTTTTTGCTTTTTCCTTCTCCTCCTTCCGACCTTCGCCATCGCGGCCGGCTGGGAGCCCTATGTCAACGGCCGCTTCGGCTACGCCGTGGAGATTCCGCCGGGTTTTGCGCTGTCAAATGAAGCCGACAACGGCGATGGCCGCACCTATGCCAATGGCGGCGCGACGCTGGCCGTCTGGGGCCACTACCTCGCGGCCGGTCCCTTCGAACTCGATGTCGCCGACCGGCGCGCGACCTACAAGCAGGAGGGCTGGGATTTGAGCTACGACCGGCAGAAGACGGGCTGGGCCAGCCTTTCGGGCACGCGCGGCGACCGTATTCTCTATCACCGCACTATCCGGCTTTGCGACGATGCCGTGGCGTCCTTCGTGCTGGAATATCCGGTGTCGATGAAAGCGGAAATTTCGCCCTTCGTCGGAAAGCTGGTGAAATCGCTGCATCCGGCGGAAGGTTGCACCACGGCGCAGGGCGCTGCCCCCGCCGCGCAATAACCGTTCGGGGATCGCTCAGGCGCCGGGGCCGGCCATCACCACGCTGGTGACGACGGCGGAATAGTGCACGGCGGCGGCCGCGACGACGAAGCCGTGCCAGATGGCGTTCTGGAAGCGCAGCTTTTCCCAGACATGGAAGATCACGCCGACGGAATAGAGCACGCCACCGGCCACGATCAGCACCAGCGTGGCGATCGGCAGATGCGTGGCGAGCGGCCCGGCGGCAAAGACGCCGCTCCAGCCCATGGCCAGATAGATGAGGATGGCCAGCCGGTCATAACGGCCGGGAAACAGGAATTTCAGCGCCACGCCGGCCGCCGCCATCACCCAGATGAAGACCAGCATGCCGGCGAGCAGCGGATCGTCCATGCCGCGTTGCAGGAAGGGCGTGTAGGTGGCGGCGATCAAAACGAAGATCGCCGAATGGTCGAAGCGGCGCAGGTGCCACTTCACCTTCGAGGCCGGCCAGAGATTGTAGGCGAAGGAGGTGGCGAGCGCCACGACGAGGCCGATTCCATAGACCCAGGCGGCCGCGAGCTGCCCGCTCGTCGCCCAGACCGTGGCGTAGAAGATCAGTGCGGTGACGCCGATCAGCGCGAAAACCACGCCGACACCATGCACGATGCCATCGGCGATCACTTCCGACCGGTCATAGTTCCACTTGACGCCCTTGATTTCCACGCTGGCCTGCCCTGTTTTGTCCGTCAGGCCATGGTGGCGTGTTTGGCGTTCTGAAACAAGGCCTTCGGTGCCCGCGGCGGATCACGAAAGGTTGCCGTTTCTTACGCCTGCGCGATGCAGTCCTCGCAAAGGGCCGCATGCGGCACGGCGGCAAGGCGCGCCGGTGCGACGGGATTTCCGCATTTGGCGCAGGTGCCGAACGTGCCGGCCGCGACGCGGTCGAGGGCTGCCTCGATGGCCTTCAACTCCTTGAGACCAGTCGAACCGAACTCCTCCAGCACCTCGTCGTTCTCGCGCTCGATGGCGCGATCGGTGCTGTCGCCGCTTTTCAGCGTGTCGAGATCGGTCTCGATGTTGTTCAGGCGACGATAGAGTTCGCGCTTGCGGGTGAGAAGAATGTCCTTGTAGCCAGCCAGATCCGTCACGACTTCTGTCTCCCTTGTTGGAAAGCCTGCGGGGAAAATGGCACCGGCATTGTCAAACGGCATTGATCGGAATCAAGCTTGCGGGCGCCAATCGTCAACACTGTGTTGACAGTAAATCGCCGAAACGTCGTCTTTCGTGAACACGGCGCTTCCGCCATATTCACCCCAACACAACGGTTTCCGAGGGAAACCGATCACAGGATGGATATCATGACGGACCTCGACAGACGCACGTTCCTCGGCGCAGCCGCCGCCGGCATCGCCGTCGCCAAGGCCGGCCCCACGCAAGCGGAGACCGCCTCTATGACTGACGCAACGACCAAGACCCGCGCCGTCGACATGCCGGCTTTCGTCGATCACTCGCACCTGACGGTGGTCGATCTGCCGATGACCTCGGCCTTCTACCAGAAGGTCATGGGCCTCAGCGTGCTCGACACCTCGGCATCCGGCGAGACGCTCGGCGTCGCCGACCGGCCGCTCCTGACGCTGACGACGGGCAGCAATGCCGCCCGCGCGCCGCGCAATGCGCCCGGCCTCTTCCACACAGCTTTCCTTGTGCCCAACCGCAAGGAACTCGGCCGCTGGCTGGCGCATGCCGCGCACAACAATGTCCAGCTCACCGGCGCGTCCGATCATCTCGTCAGCGAGGCGATCTATCTCGACGATCCCGAGGGCAACGGCATCGAGATCTATCGCGACCGCGACCGTTCGGGATGGACCTATGCGCCCGACGGCACCGTGAAGATGGCGACGAACCGGCTCGATTTGCAGGCGCTCTATGACGAAGCCCCGAAGGACGGCTGGACGCATCAGGAAAACGGCACTGTTATCGGCCATATCCACCTGCAGGTCTCCGACATTCCGGAAGCCAACGCCTTCTTCAACGGCGTGCTCGGCCTCGACATCATGACGACCTATCCGGGCGCCAGCTTCTTCGCCACCGGCAAGTACCACCACCATGTCGCGGCCAATGTCTGGAATTCCCGCGGCCAGCCCAAGCGCCAGACCGGCATGACCGGCCTTGCCGACTACACGATCCGATTCAACGACAAGGCCAAGCTGGACGCCGCCGTCGCCAAGCTCGACGAGCTTGCGCTGGCCACCACCCGCACGGGCGACACGGTCTCGCTGGTCGATCCCTGGGGGATCGGGCTGAAGCTTTCGGCGTAAGTCAGCGCTTGAAACCGTTGTTTGGCTCGTAAAATGCGTGCTTAGATTTTCGCTGCCGGCCTAGTGGACGGCAGCGATGCTGTATCAGGCTCGACGATCATGAAGCCTTCGCCAACCATCACGATCAGCGATGCGGCTCCATGAAGCTTGATATGCTGAACCGCCAGCTTCCTGCAAACAGCCTCTTTGTTGATCCTGTGGCTGCATAAACGCCGCCAGCCTTCATGCGAGAGCGCAACCTTTTCAGCCGCAAAGATATCAAGCCCGGACACCCGCCGTATTCTCTTGATAAGCTCCGGCCAGGATGCCCTCTCTTGATAGAGAGCCTCGGTGATTGATCGAAGGTTTTCGGATATGTGCACGAGGTCGGGCTTCCGTTTGCGAACCGCGAAAAAGCTCAACCACAAAACACGCCGGGGTCAACGCGGCTAGTCGTACAAATAATGCGCCGCCCAGTCCTCGTGCGGCACCTGATCGCCGATCTTGTACTTGAAGGCGTTGACCTCCAGGCGGTCGGGGCTGGTTTCGCATTTGTAGGACAGACGATACCATTCGCCCTTGCTGCGGAACACCGCGCCCTTCGTCTTGAAGGTCGTGCCGTCGAGTTTGGGATCGCCGAAGGCGTAGGCGATCACCTTGTCGGGACGGAAGCCGTCCTTGGCATCGCCGATCTGGTCCATCGCCTCCATGTCGCAGCGCTGCTCCAGCCGCTCTTCCGGCGCCAGCTTTTCCAGCTGGCCACGCACGCGGGCATCGATGGAAAGCGCGGGCGAGGCCGGCGCCAGGATGCAGAGGGCGACGAGAAGCCCCGATACCTGCCGTTTCAAAGTGTCACTCCTCTTCGTGCCGTCATTTCCGACGTCTTAATTCGGGGTTAACGCGCAATATGTCGATTTGACGACACCCTGCAACCCACCTGCGGTTTCAACGGCAAATGCTTATGGAACTTCCTTGATTGCCGCGCGTTCACAGCGCGAATTGGGGAACTCACTATGCACGACATGGCGGCAAAACCAGCTGAAAGGCGCCTTCTGCGCAGCAGCATCGACATCGAGAAAGATCTTGTGGAAGGCGCGCCGCGCCGCCGTGGCCTCGACATTGCGAGCAGCTGGGCCGTCATCGGTATCTTCTTCATCATGGCCATGGGCGTCGTCTATCTGATGGCGCCGATCCTCATTCCGCTCTGTCTCGCCGTCGTCACCGGGCTCATCTTCGGCGTGGCCGCAGAGAAGCTCAACGAATTCGGCATTCCCCCGCTGCCGACGGCCCTGCTTCTGGCCGGCGCCTTCGGGTCGGGGCTTTTCCTCGTCGCGGGCGTGCTGGCCGATCCCATCGCCCAGCTTGCCTCCAATGCGCCGGATCTGGTGCGCGGCGCCTATGATCGCATCACGCCGCTGTTTTCCCGCCTCGGCTGGCTCAGCATCCATCCGGAAACCTTCCAGTCCGGCCAGATGTCGATGGACAAGGTGCTGGAAAACACCGGCAGCATTCTCAGCATCGTTTCGGCAAGCCTGACGCCGGCGCTGCTGCAGGGCATGATCTTCTTCGCCGCGCTCGTGCTCTTCCTGTCGGCCCGGCTGAAGCTGCGCCAGATGATCATCATGGGTTTTCCGCGCCGCAGCCAGCGGCTCACCACCATCCGCATCATGAATGCCATCGACAGCGCGCTCGGCTATTATTTCGCCACCGCGACGCTGGTCTATGCCGGGCTCGGCGTCGTCACCATGCTCATCACCTGGGGCGGCGGGCTGGCCATGCCGGCGCTGTGGGGGCTGTTTGCCTTCATCTCCAGCTTCGTGCCCTTTCTCGGCGTGACGCTGATGACGATCGCGCTCGCCACCGCCGGCCTGCTCACGCATGACACGGTCACGATGGCCCTCATGCCGGCGCTCGCCTTCTTCCTCGTGCACCTCGCCATGGAAAACCTCGTCATGCCGGCCGTGATGGGCAAGCGGCTGGAGGTCAACGCCTTCATCATCTTCACCGCCATCATCTTCTGGACCTGGATGTGGGGGGCCGCCGGCGCCATGCTGGCGCTGCCTCTCTCCATCATCGGCATGACCATCGCCGACGAACTGCGCCCCGCCAAGCGCAAGGCGAAGCGCACCCTGCCGGGGTGAGGGGCTTGCACACGAACAATATACATTATATGAAAATGTATATTGTTCGTGTGGAGCCGCTTTTGCCTATCCCTGAATCCAGAACCGCGGAAGCGATCGCCGTACAGGCGACCGAAGTTGCCGGCCTGCTGAAGACGCTCGCCCATCCCGCCCGGCTCATGCTGGTCTGCACGCTCGTCGAAGGTGAATTTTCCGTCGGCGCGTTGGAGACGGCGCTCGGCCTGCACCAGCCCAGCCTGTCGCAACAGCTCAACGTGTTGCGCGAGGCCGGCATCGTCGAGACGCGGCGTGACGGCAAACAGATCTTTTACCGCCTGACCGGGAAGAAGGCCGCCCAGCTTGTCGCCGCCCTGCATGGCATCTTTTGCGAGGAGGCTTCCCCGGCATGACCTATCTTCCCTCGCTCCTTGGCGGCATGCTGATCGGCCTCTCCGCCTTTCTGCTGCTCGCCCTCAACGGCCGCGTCGCCGGCATCAGCGGCATTGTCGGCCGCCTGGCGCAGGGCGCAAGCATCGCGATCAATGCGAGCTTCGTCGCCGGACTGCTCGCCGGCCCCCTGCTCTATCGCCTGTTCGCCGGTGGCTGGCCGGCAATGACCGTCACCACGCCGCTGCCGCTCGTCGCCGTTGCCGGCCTGCTCGTCGGCTTCGGCACGCGCATGGGCTCGGGCTGCACCAGCGGCCATGGCGTCGTCGGCCTCGCCAGGCTGTCGCCCCGCGCCTTCGCCGCCGTCGCCAGTTTCCTCATCGCCGGCATTCTCGCCGTCGCCGTTTTGAGGGGTTTCGGCCTGTGACCCGTTCCGCCCCGCAAATGCTCGCCGCGCTGGTCGCCGGCGCCCTCTTCGGCCTCGGCCTTGCCCTCTCCGGCATGCTCGATCCTGCCCGCGTGCAAGGCTTTCTCGATGTGACCGGCGCGTGGGATCCGAGCCTCGCCTTCGTGCTCGGCGGCGCTGTCGGCGTGATGTTTCTTGGCCTGCGGCTGATCGCCCGCCTCAAGCGCCCGGCCTTCGACGACCGGTTCCATCTGCCGGAGAACCGTGTGATCGACCGGCGGTTGGTGCTCGGTTCCGCGCTCTTCGGCATCGGCTGGGGCATCGGCGGCTTCTGCCCCGGTCCGGGCATTGCCGGCCTGTCACTCGGCCGCATCGAACCGCTGCTCTTCGTCGTCTTCATGCTCGCAGGCATGATCCTGCATGACCGGGTCTTCCTTCGCTGCGCCGTCAAAGGAGACAACCTTACGGCTTGATGCGGGCGAGCGGGCTCTCTATCTCTGCTATCCCGCCTGTCGATTTCCCGGAGTGACATCTTGCCCGTCTTCAAGAACCTGCCCACCGCCCCCGTCGCCGCCAAGAAGCCCGTGACGGATACCCGTCACGGCATCACCCGCACCGACGACTATGCCTGGTTCCGCGACGAGAACTGGCAGGCGATGTTCAAGGATCCCTCGATCCTCCAGCCGGAAATCCGCACGCATCTGGAGGCCGAAAACGCCTATATGAATGCGGCGATGGCCGATACGGAAGCATTGCAGAAGGCGCTGTTTGCCGAGATGCGCGGCCGCATCAAGGAAGACGACAGCTCGGTTCCGGTGAAGGACGGCGCTTACGCCTACGGCACCGCCTATGTCACCGGCGGCGAGCAGCCGCGCTACTTCCGCGAGCCGCGCGACGGCGGCGAGCGCGTCATCCTGCTCGACGGCGACAAGGAAGCGGATGGCAAGGACTATTTCCGCCTCGCCGGCATCGACCATTCCACCGATCATTCCATCGGCATCTGGGGCTATGACGACAAGGGTTCGGAATATTTCACGCTGAAGGTGCGCGATCTCGCGACCGGCGAAGACCACCGCGACACGCTCGTCAACACCGGCGGCGACGGCGTCTGGGCGCCGGATGCGAAAAGCTTCTTCTACACAGCGCTCGACGAGAACCACCGCCCGTCGAAGATCTTCCACCACATCCTCGGCGAGCGGCAGGAGAACGACCGGCTGGTCTACGAGGAAAAGGATGCGGGCTTCTTCATGTCGGTCGGCGGCTCGCTGATCGACGATTTCATCTATATCGACATCCATGACCACGAGACGAGCGAATATCGCCTGCTCTCGACCAAGGACCTGACGGCCACCCCGGTTCTCGTCGCGCCGCGCCAGACGGGCCTTGAATATTCGATGACGGAAGGCGGCGACGTCTTCTACATCCTGACCAATGCCGATGGCGCCAAGGACTTCAAGATCATGCAGACGCCGGTGACGGCGACGGGCCGCGAAAACTGGGTGGATGTCGTGCCGCACCGCGCCGGCACGCTCATCCTCAACCACATGGCCTTTGCCCGCCATCTCGTCTGGCTGGAGCGTCACGAGGGCCTGCCGCGCATCATCGTGCGCGACCGCAAGAGCGGCGAGGAACACGCCATCGCCTTTGCCGAGGAGGCCTATTCGCTCGGCCTGTCGGGGGCTGCGGAATACGACACCGACGTCATCCGCTTCTCCTATTCCTCGATGACGACGCCTTCGCAGCTCTTCGACTACAACATGGCGACGCGCGAGCGCACGCTCCTGAAGACGCAGGAAGTGCCGTCGGGCCATAACCCCGACGACTACGTCACCCGCCGCGTCTTCGCGCCGGCCTTCGACGGCGAGACCGTTCCCGTCACGCTGCTTTATCGCAAGGACGTCGCCCTCGACGGCTCTGCGCCCTGCCTGCTCTACGGCTACGGCGCCTATGGCATCACCATTCCGGCGTCCTTCAACACCAATTGCCTGTCGCTGGTCGACCGCGGCTTCGACTATGCCATCGCCCATATCCGCGGCGGCAAGGACAAGGGCTTCGCCTGGTACGAAAATGGCAAGATGGACAAGAAGACCAACACCTTCAAGGACTTCATCGCCGCAGCCGATTATCTGAATCAAGAGAAGTTCACGTCCTACGCGAACCTCGTGGCGGAAGGCGGCTCGGCGGGCGGCATGCTGATGGGGGCGATCGCCAATATGGCGCCGGAAAAGTTCGGCGGCATCATCGCCGCCGTGCCCTTCGTGGATGTGCTGAACACCATGCTCGACGACACGCTGCCGCTCACCCCGCCGGAATGGCCGGAATGGGGCAATCCCATCGACAGCAAGGATTTCTACCAGCTGATGGCGAGCTACTCGCCCTACGACAATGTCGGGGCGAAGCCCTACCCGGCCATCCTCGCCCTCTCGGGGCTCACGGACCCGCGCGTCACCTACTGGGAACCGACCAAGTGGGTGGCCAAGCTGCGCGAAAAAACGACCAGCAGCGAACCGATCCTCCTCAAGACCAATATGGGCGCCGGCCACGGCGGCGCCTCGGGCCGCTTCCAGCGCCTGGAAGAAATCGCCTTCGAATACGCCTTCGCCATCAAGGTGGCGGGCAAGATGTAAGCCGCACAAAAGAAAGGCCGGCACCATCACGGCGCCGGCCATCAAGTTTCCGGTCAGAGGGTCGTCCTAACCGGGATCAGTGAAAGGCCCCCACACAGGCCTGCAAGTCGTTCAGCATGGCGGTCGAGCCCTTGAGGCTGGTGCTGATATCGCCGATGCGCAGGCGGCTGCCGCGCTTCAGGGCCTCGATGACGGAGCGGTCGCGGCCGAGATCGTAGGCGATCTCCTGGCGGCCATAGGCCTTGCCGCTGACATCGTAGCCCTTGCCGTCGTCGATCCAGTATTTCGCATCGCTCGCATAGCTGTCGGCATAGTCATAGGCCGCATCCTGGAAGCCGAAGGTCACGTGGCCGTCGTCGTACCAGCGGAAGGCGGCCGTGCGGTCGCCATCGCCGCGACGGGTGGCGCGGCAGTTCAGGAAACGGCGGTCGCTGCCGAAATCAGCGACGATGTCCCAGCCGCCGACCGAGCGCGACGCGCGGTAGGGATCGGCATCCGAACCGTAACCGTCGTCATGGCTCGTGCTGTTGCCGTTGTCGGCATAGGCGTCGGACTTGCTCTCGTGGCTCGACTGGCTGTCGGAATGATCGCTGGACGCATGCTCGTCCACCGGGAAATCGCGCAGCAGATCGCGGTAGCGGTCGAAGTAGCCGAGGCGGCGCACGTCGACGAATTCCAGCTCGTAATCCTCCAGCGAGCGCACGCTGTTGTCGCGGAAGCGCACGAGGCCGCGGAAGCGCAGGCAGCCGTCGCCGCAATCGATCTCGTCGACATATTCGCGGGCATTGTCGTCGGGCGTCTTCACCGCGACGCCGAAGCCGTGGCGGCGTTCGTCGTTGATCGCGCGGAACATCAGCGACTGCGCGTAACCGTGGCGATCCTCATCGAAATAATCGTAGATCGACCGCTCTTCGCTGGGGCTCAGGTCATCCTGCGTCGCGACATAGATGCGGCGCTCGGGAATGCTCGCCGAGGTGATGATGTTGCGCAGCCGCTCATGCGAATAGGTGGTCGTGAAATAGGAGATGTAGTCGCAGCTTTCCGGCGGCGCCCAGAAGCGGAAATCGACGAGAACGAGCTGGCCGTCCTTGTAGAGATCGCCAAGCCGGCGGTCGCTGTCGTTGAAGGAGAAGCGGCCGCAGGGATCGTGCCGGTCGTTGGAGAAGGTCAGGTAGGGCAGATTGCCGGTATCCTCATGCGTGCGCTCGAAACGCTTGCCGAGCAGATCGATCTTGCGCTGGGCGATATACGAGAAAATACCTTCCGGGTAGCGGCTGAGATAGCGGTCATAGGCCTCGCGGTTGTCGGAGAGCGAGGCGAATTCGTAGAAGGCGATCTCGGCCTCGTCGACCTTGTCGTCCTTGGGGCTCAGCGCGAACTTGCCGTAATCGGCATCGCTCTGCCAGATTTCCTGCTTGCCCTTGCTGCGCTCCTTGACGATCTCGCCGACCTTTCGGAAAGCGTCTTCCAGCGCAATGCCGGGAATGCTGACGGCATCGACGAAGGCCGAGGCGAAGGGGCTGATCGGCGTGCCCTCGTAATCGTAGCTCGTGCCGGGGGCAGACGCATAGGCATAATGGATGCCGGTGTCGCCCTTCGGCTCGGCGAGGCCCTCGGGGATGTCGCGCAGCGTCAGGAACGGGTTTTCATGGGCGGCGTCGAACAGCACGACCTTCAGGCCCTTGCCGATCTCGCGCAGCGCATCGCTGACCTGCGAGACGGGCAGCGAGCGGTTCCGAAGCCCCGTCAGGGTGCGGCCGGAGGCATCGGTCGGCAGCAGGAAATTGTCGCCGTCGAGCTGCACGGCATAGCCGGAGAAATAGACGAAGAGCACCGGGTCCTCGGCCTTTTCGGCGCGGCGCGTGAAGTTGTTGAGCGCCGAGAGCATGGCGAGATTGTCGGCATCGGTGACGCGGGTCACGTCGAAATTCGCCCGCTCCAGCGCCTCGCCGACGAGATCGATATCGTTCAGCGGATTGTCCAGCGGCTCGGCATCCTCATATTCGGCATTGCCGATGAGGAGCGCGTAACGCTCGGCGGCGAAAGCCGGCGCTGCGAGAAGAAGAAGACAGGCGGCAAGCGCCCCGAACATCCGCCCGATCATGCCATGGACATTGCGCTGCACGTTATCCTCCCTCCGGAAAACGACACGGCGTGCCGGCCCTGCCGACCGGATGCACGCCTGTTTGCTGAAGAGAGAAACGGACGAAACCACCCGCTTATTCAGACTGCTTATTGAGATGTTGATGAAATTCCGTCTTTTTGTGCCCGAAAAGGCTGTGCGGCGCGGACAAAAACGGGAAGACCGCGCGGGAAAGGTTTTGTTGAGGCGCCGCTGGTAGCGTCGCACGCAGAACCGAATGGAAGCGCCATGACCTTTCTGACGCGATGACCCTTCTGACGCGCCCCGAGCCCCGCGAGGCCGGCGTGGAGCACCGCGTGCTCCGCGACAGCACCGCCATGGCCGGTGCGGCAGCGGCGTGGCGCGCGCTCGAGGCCCGCGCCGGCGACCCCCTCACCTACTTCCAGGGCGCCGACTGGTGCCTGAAATGGATCGCGGTCTTCGGCGGCCCGAAGTGCCGGCCGCAGGTGCATACGCTCTGGCAGGACGGGCGGCTCGTCGCCGTCTGGCCGCTGATGCTGTCGGGTGGCGCGCTGAGGCGGCTGGAACCGCTCGGCCATCCACACAGCCAATATGCCAATCTGCTGGCCGATCCGGACTATGGCGCAACGGCGACGCGCCGGCTGCTCGCCGGGCTCGCAGGCCACGACCTGATGGTACTCGACGGCGTTCCCGATGGGTCCGCGCTCGCCGCACTTCTTCGCGAAACGCCGCCGCTGCCATCGCTTGAAAACAGCG
>CBFGOD010000099.1:0-11918 GCA_965650295.1 uncultured Shinella sp.
TACAAACACTCGCACTCAAGGCGCATCAAGCGATCGGGTGCCGTGGCGTCAGCCGTTCCGACTTCCGCTACGACGATCGTTTCTCCGAGAATGGCGAGCTGATCTGGCTGGAAATCAACACCCAGCCGGGTATGACCCCCACCTCCCTGGTGCCCGAAATGGCCGATCATGCCGGCCATTCCTTTGGTGAATTCTTGAAGTGGATGGTGGAGGACGCGTCGTGTTTGCGTTGAGCGTCAAGAAGGGCAGGGTTCGTCCCGCAGGCCTCGCAGAGCCGGAGACCGGTCGCGTGCTGCCGCGTCCGCTGCGCCGCATCGTTCGCTTCCTCGTCAGCCTCGCGGCTGGCCGAATCAATATTCCGCGCCATACCGGCAGCGTTGCCACGGCCGTCTTCATCGGTGCGACGGGCCTCTATGGTATGTCGCTCGGTGGCCATTCGCAGGATGTCGCCCAGGCATCGACCACCGCGATCGGCTTTGCCATCGAGGACGTGAAGGTCTCGGGCAACCGGGAAACCTCCGAGATCGACATTCTCGAGCGTCTCGGCCTTGACGGCACGACCTCGCTGGTCGCCCTCGACGTCAAGGAAGCCCGCCAGAAGCTCACCGAGCTGCCCTGGGTCGAGGACGTGTCGGTTCGCAAGGTCTATCCGGGCACGATCGAGATCGCACTTAAGGAACGCCAAGCTTTCGCGATCTGGCAGCACGGCACCGACCTGTCGCTGATCGAGAAGAACGGCAGCGTGATCGCGCCGCTCCGCGACAACAAGTTTTCTTCGCTGCCGCTGTTCGTCGGCCGCGATGCCGAAACCGCGGCGGCAAGCTTTTCCGACGAGTTCGACAGCTGGCCGGAGCTCAAGTCGCGGGTGAAAGCCTATATTCGGGTCGCCGGGCGCCGTTGGGACCTGCGTCTCGAAAACGGCATCGTCGTCAAGCTGCCGGAGCACAATGTGCCGCGCGCCATGGACATGCTGGCCTCGCTCGATGCGAGCGAGCAGCTTCTGGAGCGCGATATCGCAGCCGTCGATCTGCGTCTCGAAGACCGCACGACGGTTCAATTGACGGAAGGGGCGCTCGAACGCCGCAACAAGGCGGTCGAGCAGAGGGCAAAGGACCTGAAGAAGGCAGCGAAGCGCACATGAGCATTTTCGGTTCGTCCCATTTCGGCCTGCCGCGCTTGAAGCCGCTTTCTTCCAAGCGGGCTCACGTCGTTTCGGTCCTCGACATCGGTTCCACCAAGGTCGTCTGCATGATCGGCCGGCTGACGCCGCGCGCCGAGAGCGAGATCCTTCCGGGCCGCACGCACAATGTCGAGATCATCGGCATCGGCCACCAGAAATCCCGCGGCGTGAAGAACGGCGTCATCGCCGATCTCGATGCTGCCGAAAGCGTCGTGCGTCTCGCCGTCGATGCTGCTGAGCGCATGGCCGGCCTCACCATCGAGAGCCTGATCGTCAACGTCTCGGCAGGCCGCCTGCAGAGCGACATCTACACCGCCACTATCGATCTCGGTGGTCAGGAGGTCGATGCCAACGACCTGCGCAAGGTGCTCGCTGTCGCCGGCCAGCAGTCGCTGCGCCAGGACCGTGCCATCCTGCATTCGCTGCCGACCGGCTTCTCGCTGGACGGCGAGCGCGGCATCCGCGATCCGCTCTCCATGTTCGGCGACGTTCTCGGCGTCGACATGCATGTGCTGACGGCCGAGCGCACCTCGCTCAAGAACCTCGAACTCTGCATCAACCGCGCCCACCTCTCGGTCGAGGGTATGGTCGCCACGCCTTACGCCAGCGGTCTTTCGGCTCTGGTCGACGACGAAGTCGAACTCGGCTGCGCCTGCATCGACATGGGCGGCGGCACGACGACGATCTCCGTCTTCGCCGAAGGCAAGCTGGTGCATTCCGACGCCGTTTCGCTTGGCGGCCACCACGTGACCACCGACCTTGCCCGCGGCCTTTCGACGCGTATCGAAGATGCCGAGCGCCTGAAGGTCGTGCACGGCTCCGCTCTGGCGAACGCCGGCGACGAGCGCGACATCCTCACCGTCCCGCCGATCGGCGAGGACGACCGCGACCAGCCGACCCATGTGCCGCGCGCGCTCATCTCGCGCATCGTGCGGGCTCGTATCGAAGAGACGCTCGAACTCATTCGCGACCGCATCCAGCGTTCCGGCTTCTCGCCGATCGTCGGCAAGCGGATCGTTTTGACCGGCGGCGCCAGCCAGCTGACGGGCCTGCCGGAAGCGGCCCGCCGCATTCTCGCCCGCAATGTCCGCATCGGCCGCCCGCTCGGCGTGTCCGGCCTGCCGACGGCGGCGAAAGGCCCGGCCTTTTCGACGGCGGTCGGCCTGATGATCTATCCGCAGGTCGCGGAACTGGAAGAACACGCTGTGCAGGGCGGCATGCTCTCGCAGCTGACGGGTGGCAACGGCCGCATAGCCCGCATGGGCCAGTGGCTGAAGGAAAGTTTCTGACGGGTTTCCCGGCGGCGTAATGCCGGGAAAGACCGACACTTGAGTTTTAGGAATAGACCGGCTGGGCGAAGCGGCCGGAAACGAAAGGAACACTGCAATGACTATCAAGCTCCAGAAGCCGGACATCACCGAGCTGAAGCCGCGTATCACCGTCTTCGGCGTCGGTGGCGGCGGCGGCAATGCCGTCAACAACATGATCACTGCCGGCCTTGAGGGCGTCGACTTCGTCGTTGCCAACACCGATGCCCAGGCGCTGACCATGACCAAGGCGACGCGGATCATCCAGATGGGTGTCGCCGTCACGGAAGGTCTCGGCGCCGGTTCGCAGCCGGAAGTCGGCCGCGCAGCTGCTGAAGAGTGCATCGATGAGATCATCGATCACCTGAACGGCACCCACATGTGCTTCGTCACCGCCGGCATGGGCGGCGGCACCGGCACGGGTGCGGCTCCGGTCGTGGCCCAGGCTGCCCGCAACAAGGGCATCCTGACGGTCGGCGTCGTCACCAAGCCATTCCACTTCGAAGGCGGCCGCCGTATGCGTCTGGCCGAAGAAGGCATCCAGGAACTGCAGAAGTCGGTTGACACGCTCATCGTCATCCCGAACCAGAACCTCTTCCGCATCGCCAACGACAAGACCACGTTTGCCGACGCCTTCGCGATGGCCGACCAGGTTCTCTACTCGGGCGTTGCCTGCATCACCGACCTCATGGTCAAGGAAGGCCTCATCAACCTCGACTTCGCCGACGTTCGCTCGGTGATGCGCGAGATGGGCCGCGCCATGATGGGCACGGGCGAAGCTTCGGGCGAAGGCCGCGCCATGGCCGCTGCCGAAGCCGCGATCGCCAACCCTCTGCTCGACGAAACCTCGATGAAGGGCGCGCAGGGCCTGCTGATCTCCATCACCGGCGGTCGCGACCTTACCCTCTTCGAAGTCGACGAAGCGGCAACCCGTATCCGCGAGGAAGTCGATCCGGACGCAAACATCATTCTCGGTGCTACCTTCGATGAAGAGCTCGAAGGCCTGATCCGCGTTTCCGTTGTTGCAACCGGTATCGATCGCGCGGCCTCGGAGGTGGCTGCACGGAATGCTGACTTTCGCAGCCTCAGCAAGCCGGTAGTTCGTCCGTCCGCCGCCATTCCGGTCCAGTCGCAGGCTCAGCCGGTCGCCGTCGCCCCGCAGCCGGTCGTCCAGCAGCCGCAGCCCGTGCTGCAGCAGCCGGTTGTCCAGCAGCCGGTCATCGACCCGATCGCCGAAGCCATCCGCGCCTCGGAAGAGAGCCTGGAACGCGAGCTCGCCATTCCGGTGACCCGTCCGCTTCCGGTCCAGCCGGTCGCCCAGGTTCAGGAAGAGCCGCGCCTGCAGAACCGCCTGTTCTCGGCTCCGGCCGAAGCACCGGTCGTCCAGCGCGTCGCTCCGATCCAGCAGCCCGTGCAGCAGGCCGCTCCGGTTCTGCAGCAGCGCGTCGAGCCCGCCGCTCCGATCATCCGTCAGGAGCCGCAGACCATGCGCATGCCGAAGATCGAGGACTTCCCGCCGGTCGTGCAGGCTGAAATCGATCACCGCTCGGCTCAGCAGCCGGTCGCGACCCACAGCGAAGAGCGTGGTCCGATGGGTCTCCTCAAGCGCCTGACCTCGTCGCTCGGCCGTCATGAAGAGCCGCAGCAGCCTGTCCAGCAGGAGCCGGTCGCCCAGCAGCAGCGCCGCGCGCTGTCGCCGGAAGCCAGCCTCTACGCGCCGCGCCGCGGCCAGCTCGACGATCACGGCCGCGCCAATCCGCAGCCGCGTTCGCTCAACGAGGAAGACCAGCTGGAGATTCCGGCCTTCCTGCGTCGCCAGTCGAACTGAGGCCACGCACGGCTTTCACAACAAAATGCCCGGATCCTGATCCGGGCATTTTTATTTCCGCTTCTGTTTCAAGAGCTTATGCATGGGATAAAAGCGTAACAAAGCGAAAGAAACAGTGATTTGTAAGACGTTGAGGGACCTACTAGATTCATAGTGGGCACAGGGGCCAGTCAGGATTCGGATCGCCGGCAGGAGCCGGAGCGCATCAAGCCACTCCAGACGATCAGGCAAACTTTGTCGGCGGGCGCCAAGGCGTCCGGCCACAGGCCTCCCTTGGGCCAGGAATTGAAAGTGTCGGCGAAGAATGAGCCGGCAATAAGACGAGGCGAATGCACATGACGATGCTCGGTTTCCAGACCACGATTGCAAGCCCGGTGACGATTTCCGGTACGGGCGTGCATTCCGGCGTGCCGGTCTCGATCACCTTCAACCCGGCCGAAGCCGACAGCGGCATCGTTTTCCAGCGCCAGTTCGCCGACGGCACCGTCAGCGAATACCGCGCGGTCTCCTCGCAGGTCGGCAGCACCGATCTCTGCACCGTGCTCGGCTTCTCGCCGGCCACGTCGATTGCGACCGTCGAACATGTCATGGCAGCACTTTACGCGCTTGGCCTCGACAACACGCTGATCGAAGTCAGCGGCGCCGAAATGCCGATCATGGACGGCAGCTCCGCGCCCTTTATCGAGGCGATCGACGAGGTGGGCCTGATCCCGCTTGCCGTGAAGCGCCGCTACATCCGAATCATCAAACCGGTTCGTGTCGAGGCTGGCGCCTCCTGGGCCGAGTTTTCGCCCTATGACGGCACGCGATTCGAAGTCGAGATCGATTTCGATTGCCCGCTCATCGGCCGCCAGTCCTGGAAGGGCGATCTTTCGCCCGCGACCTTCCGCAGCGAGCTTTCCCGCGCCCGCACCTTCGGCTTCATGCGTGATGTCGAGCGTCTCTGGGCCGCCGGCCTGGCGCTCGGTTCCTCGCTGGAAAACTCGGTCGTCATCTCCGATGACAATACCGTGATCAATGTCGAAGGCCTGCGTTACGCCAAGGACGAGTTCGTGCGCCACAAGACGCTCGATGCCGTCGGCGACCTGGCGCTTGCCGGCGCGCAGTTCATCGGCTGCTACCGCTCCTATCGCGGCGGCCACAAGATGAACGCGCATGCCCTCAAGGCGCTGCTCAGCGACCGTTCGGCCTACGAAGTGGTCGAAGCCGCCGCACCGCGTTCGCGCGCCGGCCAGCGTGAGCTGATTGCCGTCAACGCACCGGAATTTGCGCCCTGGTCTCTCTGAGGCCGGGCGACATTCCTTTTTCTTTCCCGACACGAATGCCATAAAAATGCGTTAATGCGTGGGCATGGCGTTGCGATCTTCACGCTTTTGGAGATACAACGCGGGGCGCATATGCGGCCCGTCCGCATGGGGCGCCGTTGAACTGGGATTATCACATGGTTGTTGCAGGGTCTGTTGGTGTGAAGAAGACGGCGCGCATTGTCTATTTTACGCTTGTCGCTACGGCGTCTTCGATTGGTCTTTCTGCCTGCCAGTCTGATCCCGACATCGATATCACGAAACTATCAGGCGAGACCGAATCCGCCGATACGCTCTACAATCAGGGCCTGGCAAACCTGCAGGCCGGCAAGGTAGGCGAGGCGAACCGCAAGTTCGCGGCCGTCGACCGGCAGAACCCGTTCTCCGACCAGGCGCGCAAGGCGCTCGTGATGAGCGCGTTCACCAGCTACCGCCAGGGCCAGTACGAAGAGGCCATCACGGCCGGCAAGCGCTACCTGAACCTCTATCCGGAATCCTCCGACGCGGCCTATGCGCAGTACATCATCGGCCTCGCTTACTGGAAGCAGATCCCGAGCGTGACGCAGGACCAGCGCACCTCGCAGCAGACGCTCGAAGCGATGAAGGCCGTCATCGACAACTATCCGGACTCCGAATATGTCGAGGATGCGCAGGCCAAGATGCGTTTCGCCCGCGACCAGCTCGCCGGCAAGGAAATGCAGATCGGCCGCTACTATCTCGAGCGCAAGGAATTCATCGCGGCCGTCAGCCGCTTCCGCGTGGTCGTCGAAACCTATCCGATGACCAACCAGATCGAGGAAGCGCTGGCGCGTCTCGTCGAGACCTATTACGCCATGGGTCTCGCCAGCGAAGCGCAGACGGCTGCCGCCGTTCTCGGCCATAACTATCCGGACAGCCAGTGGTATGCCGACAGCTACAAGCTGCTGCAATCGAAGGGCCTGGAGCCGCGTGAAAACAACGGTTCCTGGATTTCGCGCGCCGGCAAGAAGCTGATCGGCGCCTGAACCAAGAGATACGTGCCATGCTGGCGCAGCTATCGATCCGCGATATCGTCCTGATCGAACGGCTCGACCTTGCGTTCGAGCCGGGTCTCTCCGTGCTGACGGGGGAGACGGGCGCCGGCAAATCCATTCTGCTCGACAGTCTCTCGCTGGCGCTCGGCGGGCGTGGCGACGGTTCGCTGGTGCGCCACGGCACCGAGCGCGGCCAGGTGACGGCGGTCTTCGACGTGCCGATGACCCATGCGGCGCGTGCGCTGCTGCGCGACAACGGCATCGACGATGACGGCGACCTCATTTTCCGCCGCCAGCAATCGGCCGACGGCCGCACCAAGGCCTATGTCAACGACCAGCCCGTCTCCGTGCAGCTCATGCGCCAGGCCGGTCAGCTGCTCGTCGAAATCCACGGCCAGCATGACGACCGGGCGCTGGTCGATACCGATGCGCATCGCCTGCTGCTCGACGCGTTCGGCGGCTTGAGCGAGGCGGCGGCCGATGTCGGCACGCTCTATCATCACTGGAAAGAAGCCGAACGCACGCTGCGCCGCCACCGCGAGAAGGTGGAAGCGGCTGCCCGTGAGGCTGACTATCTGCGCTCGTCCGTCGAAGAACTGGAAGTGCTCGCGCCGCAGGACGGCGAGGAGGATACGCTGGCCGAGGTGCGCGCCCGCATGATGAAGGCCGAGCGTATCGCCGGCGATATCAACGAAGCAAGCGACTTCCTGAACGGCAGTGCTTCGCCCGTGCCGCTGATCGCCGCCCTCGTGCGCCGGCTGGAGCGCAAGAGCCATGAGGCGCCGGGGCTGCTGGAAGAGACGGTCGAATTCCTCGATCTGGCGCTGAACCAGCTGTCGGACGCGCAGATGGCCGTCGAGACGGCGCTGCGCAAGACGGAATACGACCCCAAGGAGCTGGAGCGCACGGAGGAGCGGCTGTTTGCGCTGCGCGCCGCCGCCCGCAAATATTCCGTGCCCGTCACCGGCCTTCCGGCGCTGACCGCCAAGATGATCGCAGACCTTGCCGATCTCGATGCCGGCGAGGAGAAGCTGGTGCAGTTGCAGGCGCGGCTCACCGAAGCGCGCGCCGCCTTTGAAATCTCCGCCAAGTCGCTTTCCGAAAAGCGCCACCACACCGCCGATGCGCTCGCCGCCGCCGTGATGGCGGAACTGCCGGCATTGAAGCTGGAGCGGGCGCGCTTCACCGTCGAGATCACCACCGATCCCAATGGCGGGGCGGAGGAGGGGATCGACACCGTCGAATTCCACGTCCAGACCAATCCCGGCACGCGTCCCGGCCCGATCATGAAGGTCGCCTCGGGCGGCGAGCTTTCGCGCTTCCTGCTGGCGCTGAAGGTGGCGCTGGCCGATCGCGGCTCGGCGCCGACGCTCGTCTTCGACGAAATCGACACCGGCGTCGGCGGTGCTGTGGCCGACGCCATCGGCCAGCGGCTGAAGCGCTTGTCTACGACCGTGCAGGTGCTCTCCGTCACCCACGCGCCGCAGGTCGCCGCGCGTGCGGCAACGCATCTCCTCATTTCCAAGGGACCGGTCGAGGGCAGCGAGACCGTCGCCACCCGCGTTGCCCGCATGGACGAGGGTGCGCGCACCGAAGAGATCGCCCGCATGCTGGCCGGCGCTTCCGTGACCGACGAGGCGCGTGCGGCGGCTGCTCGGCTGCTTTCGGGCGGGGTGTAAACAGATAGCCCCTCATCCGCCTGCCGGCACCTTCTCCCCGCAAGCGGGGAGAAGGGACATGTCGCAAGGTCGTGCACCATCCCCTTCGCCCCGCTTGCGGGGAGAAGGTCGCGACAGCGGGATGAGGGCAATCTCGACGCTCTCCATCTTTCCTTTCGTCAGCTTTGCTCTAAAAACGGATGCGAATCCCGGAGCATGTCATGGCGAACGCGAAAACCCCTGTCGAAACCCTGACCGAAGACGAGGCCGCGGCCGAGCTTGCCTTTCTGGCAGCGGAGATCGCGCGCAACGACGAGCTCTATCACGGGCAGGACGCGCCGCAGATTTCGGATGCCGACTACGATGCGCTGAAGCGGCGCAACGAGGAGATCGAGGCGCGTTTTCCCGCTCTGGTGCGCGATGACAGCCCGTCGCGCCGGGTCGGTTCCGCACCGCTTGCCACCTTCGCGCCGATCACCCATTCCCGACCGATGCTGTCGCTCGACAACACGTTCTCCGACGAGGACGTGCGGGATTTCGTCGCCTCGGTCTACCGCTTCCTTGGCCGCCTGCCGGATGATTCCATCGCCTTCACCGCCGAGCCGAAGATCGACGGCCTGTCCATGTCGATCCGCTACGAGAACGGCCGCCTCGTGACGGCGGCGACGCGCGGCGACGGGACGACGGGCGAGAACGTCACGGCCAATGTGCAGACCATCACGGAAATCCCGAACCGCCTGCCGGCCGGCGCCCCCGAAGTCGTCGAGGTGCGCGGCGAGGTCTATATGGCCAAGAGCGATTTTCTCGCGCTGAACGAGAAGATGGCAGCGGAGGGCAAGCAGACCTATGTCAATCCGCGCAACACGGCGGCGGGCTCGCTGCGCCAGCTCGATGCCTCGGTGACGGCGAGCCGCAAGCTGCGCTTCTTCGCCTATGCCTGGGGTGAGATGTCGCAAATGCCGGCCACTACCCAGTTCGGCATGATCGAAGTCTTGAAATCCTGGGGCTTCCCGGTCAATCCGATGACGCAGCGGCTGTCGCGCGTCGAGGATATCATCGCGCATTATCGCGAAATCGGCCTTGCCCGCCCGGACCTCGATTATGATATCGACGGCGTCGTCTACAAGGTGGACGAACTGGCGCTGCAGGAACGCCTCGGCTTCCGCTCCCGCTCGCCGCGCTGGGCGACGGCGCACAAGTTCCCGGCGGAGCAGGCTTTCACCATCGTCGAGAAGATCGACATCCAGGTCGGCCGTACCGGCGCGCTGACCCCGGTCGCGCGTCTGACGCCCGTCACGGTCGGCGGCGTGGTCGTTACCAATGCAACGCTGCACAATGCGGATTACGTTGAGGGCATCGGCAATAGCGGCGAGCGCATCCGCGCCGAGGATCACGATATCCGCATTGGCGATACGGTCATCGTGCAGCGCGCGGGCGATGTGATTCCGCAGGTGCTCGACGTGGTGATGGAGAAGCGCCCGGCGGACACCTCGCGCTACGAATTCCCCAAGACCTGCCCGGTCTGTGGCAGCCATGCGGTGCGCGAGCGTAACGAAAAGACCGGCCGGCTCGATTCCGTCACGCGCTGCACCGGCGGCTTCGTCTGCCGTGCACAGGCAGTCGAGCATCTCAAGCATTTCGTCTCGCGCAATGCCTTTGATATCGAAGGCCTCGGCTCCAAGCAGATCGATTTCTTCTTCGAGGCGGAGGACCCGTCGCTGACGATCCGCACGGCGCCCGATATCTTCACACTGGAAAAGCGGCAGGCGGGCTCGCTGACCAAGCTCGAAAATATCGACGGCTTCGGCAAGGTGAGTGTGCGCAAACTCTATGACGCCATCGACGCCCGCCGCTCGATCGCCCTCAATCGCTTCATTTATGCACTCGGCATCCGCCATGTCGGAGAAACCAATGCAAAACTTCTGGCGCGCGCCTATGGCACCTATGCCGCCTTCGAGGAGGCGATGAAGGCTTCCGTCTCGCTCTCGGGCGAGGCATGGACAGAGCTGAACAGCATCGACGGTATCGGCGAGGTCGTCGCCCGCGCGATGGTGGAATTCTACAAGGAGCCGCGCAATGTCGATGTGATCGACCGGCTGCTTCAGGAAGTGACGCCGGAAGCGGCCGAGGCCGTCGTTGCGACCTCGAGCCCCGTCGTGGGCAAGACGGTGGTCTTCACCGGTTCACTGGAGAAGATGACGCGCGATGAGGCGAAGGCCATGGCAGAGCGGCTGGGTGCGAAGGTCGCGGGGTCCGTTTCGAAGAAGACCGATCTCGTCGTCGCCGGCCCCGGCGCCGGTTCCAAACTCGACAAGGCCAAGGAATTCAACGTCGAGGTGATCGATGAGGACGGCTGGTTCGAGCTTATCAAGGGATCGTGACGGTCGAGCCGCGCACGAGGAAACGACCGTCGAAAGTCATCGGCACGCCTTCACCTGCACTGTAGTCCATGACGCCGCCGAGATAGGCGTGCATGTGCAGGTGCGGCTCGGAGGAGTTGCCGGAATTGCCGACGCGACCGAGCGTTTCGCCAGCGGTGACCAACTCGCCGCCTTGAACCGCAATCGAGCCCTTGCGCAGATGGGCAAGCAACACGCGCGCCGTGCCGCAGGCGAGGATGATGTAGTTACCCGCGGGGTCCTGCGTGTTTGTTTCTGAAATCCTGTTGTCGCCGACGCCATCATGCGTCGAGATGGCAACGCCCGTGCATGGACTTTTCACCGCACGATCATAGACGACATAGTCGGTAAGGTTCGTGGGCATGACACCCGCAGCCCGCGCGCCGAATTGATTGAGCGCGACGATATCGAGTGCATAGCGCTGGCTTCGGTCCGTGTGATGATAGTTGATCGACGTCGCGCTGCCGCCTTGCCCGATATAGTAGGTGCCGGCCGTGAGGGGAAATTCCAGCTCCACGGCCGTCTCCTGATAGCCATAACCGGACAATGCCCGCGCTGTCAGCGCCAGGAAGAACACGGCCATGGCCGCCGTGAAGCCATGGGTGCGCATGATGGACGTCGAGCGGCTCCAGGGGCGGTGGCGCACGCGGCGGTAGGCAAGGAGGGCGGAAACCAGGAAGATGACGGGCAGTGCGATCACCAGAGCCGTGCTCAGGAAATCCCAGCGGCCGATAATGGCGATGAAGGCGAAGTAGCACGCACCATAGACGACGCGCATCAGCCATCCAAGCCTGTCGGCCGGCTGCGGCAGCCAGAGCCAGAGCAGGAAGAAGACCGGAAGGATAACCTGGGTCGTCAGCAGGATGAGCAGCGGCAGTTCCATCGATAGACCTTCAGGATCAGCCATGCCCATTCTCATCGCCGGACACGGACGTTGTTCCTGCTCAATCCTCCCCGGCGAAATTGGTTCCGTTTTCCGGAGTCTCTTCCACAGCTTATCGACGTTTCCTAAGGGTCGGTATAACCCGCCGGCCGGATATCGACGGTGTGGCCCGCCGGATCGTTCTGGAAGAGGATCGCGCCGGTCGATTTGGATTCGGCGGCCACATAGTCGAAGGTCACGTCGTTCTCCTCGATCACGCGGTCGCCGTCCGTCAGCCGGCCGATGACGGTGACGGCGGCGGCCGTCGTCGTTGCGGTGTTGTAGATATCGAAGGCCACGCGGTGGC
>CBFGOD010000100.1:0-11910 GCA_965650295.1 uncultured Shinella sp.
GCGCCGGCTTGGCCAGCGACCAGATCGAGAAGGTCCTCTTCTTCGTCGGCATCAAGGATTACGCCGAAAGTGCTGCCGACCTCGCCAAGCTCATGGAAGGCAGCGCGCGCGGTGGCGAAGGCGTCGAGGAACTGAACCAGATCGGCCACCTCGTCACCTCGGCGGGCTACGGTTCGGATCGCATCAAGATCGATCCCTCCGTCGTGCGCGGCCTCGAATATTACACCGGCCCCGTCTTCGAAGCCGAGCTGCAATTCGCCGTCACCAACGAGAAGGGCGAGAAGGTCGTCTTCGGTTCGGTCGGCGGCGGTGGCCGTTATGACGGTCTCGTCTCGCGCTTCATGGGCCAGCCGGTGCCGGCCACGGGCTTCTCCATCGGCGTCTCGCGCCTGATGACGGCGCTGAAGAACCTCGGCAAGCTCGGCGCCGAAGAGGTGGTCGCGCCCGTTCTCGTCACCGTCATGGACGGCGATATCGAGAGCATGGGCCGCTACCAGCGCTTCACGCAGGAACTGCGCGCCGCCGGCATCCGCGCCGAAATGTACCAGGGCAACTGGAAGAAGTTCGGTAACCAGCTGAAATATGCCGACCGCCGCAACGCCCCCGTCGCCATCATCCAGGGCGGCGATGAGCGTGCCGAAGGCCTCGTGCAGATCAAGGACCTGATCGAGGGCAAGCGCCTTTCCGGCGAGATCGAGGACAACACGACCTGGCGTGAAGCCCGCGTGGCGCAGGTTTCCGTGCCCGAAGGCGAATTGGTCGCCAAGGTGCGTGAAATCCTCGCCGCACAGGCCGAAGACCGGGCACGTCAAGGGTGATGAACGTGCCGTTCCAGCCGTCTCGTCGCAGGCTTGAAAACTCCTCCCCAACCCCTCCCCACAAGGGGGAGGGGCTTACAGTGCGGCACGCTCGTCGGCCAATAGCTCTGGAGGAGCTTGCTGCCAGCCTTTCTCCCCCCTTGTGGGGGAGATGCCGGCAGGCAGAGGGGGTCTTTGTCCGTGCCTTCTTCGCAGAGGGGGGTGGCCGCTGATGCCTCTGATCAACCTCCCCACCTTCGCGCCCGACCTGATCGCCGACCTCGAAAAGCTCGGCACGGAGCGCGTCGATACGCCGGTCATCCAGCCGGCGGAACCCTTCCTCGACATGGCGGGCGAGGACCTGCGGCGGCGCATCTTCATGACGGAGAGCGAGACGGGCAAGAGCCTGTGCCTGCGCCCCGAATTCACCATTCCCGTCTGCCTGCGCCATATCGAAACCGCCACCGGCACGCCGAAGCGCTATGCCTATCTCGGCGAAGTCTTCCGCCAGCGCCGCGAGGGTTCGAACGAGTTCTATCAGGCCGGTATCGAAGACCTCGGCGATCCCGATGTCGCCCGCGCCGATGCGCGTGCCGTGCACGATGCGCTGGCCGTGTTGAAGAACCGCCTGCCGGGCCGCAAACTCTCCGTCATGCTCGGCGACCAGTCGGTCTTCGAGGCGGTCGTTGCCGCCTGCGGCCTGCCGGCCGGCTGGCAGAAGCGGCTGGTCCATGCCTTCGGCAACCAGACGCAGCTGCAAAAGCTGATGGCAGATCTCTCCAATCCCGCCCCATCAGGCACCTTCGGCCCGGAGGTCGAGCGCCTTGCCATTTTCGGCACGCTCGACGACGAGGCGCGGCTGATCGCCCATATCGACGAGACGATGGAAGCGACCGGCTATTCCACCAATGCCAGCCGCAGCCCGGCCGATATCGCGCGCCGCCTGCGCGAAAAGATGGAGCTCGCCAACACCCGCCTCGACGGCCGCACGCTCGCGCTGCTCAAGGAATTCCTGGCGCTGGAACTGAGCCTTGCTGACGCGCCCAGGGCGCTCGCCGCCTTCGCCGACAAGGCCGGCCTGTCGCTTGGCGCGGCACTCGCCCGCTTCGAAAGCCGCGTTGCGGCACTCAGCGAGACCGGCGTCGATCCGGCTGAGATCACCTACCGTGCGGCCTTCGGCCGCCCGCTCGACTACTATACCGGCCTCGTCTTCGAGATCGCGCCGGAGGGTGACGCGCTGGTGCTGGCCGGCGGCGGCCGCTTCGACCGGCTGCTGACGCTGCTCGGCGCGAAAGAACGCATTCCGGCCGTCGGCTTCTCGCTCTGGCTCGACCGCATCGCAAGCGTCAAGGGGCAAGCCGCATGACCATCACCATCGGCCTGCCCTCGAAGGGGCGCATGAAGGAAGACAGTTCCGCCGTGCTCGCCCGCGCCGGCTTCACCGTAACAGCCGTCGGCAATGACCGCTCCTATCGCGGCCGTGTCGAAGGCCGCGACGATATCGAAATCGCCTTTCTCTCTGCCTCCGAAATCTCCCGCGAGATCGCCAATGGCACCGTCGATTTCGGCGTGACCGGCGAAGACCTCGTGCGCGAGGGGCTGGCGGAAGCCGATGCCCGCGTCGAATTCTGCGCCCGCCTCGGCTTCGGCCATGCCGACGTCGTCGTCGCCGTGCCGGAAATCTGGCTGGATGTCGATACAATGGCCGATCTCGGCGACGTCGCCGCCGATTTCCGCGCCCGCCACGGCCGCCGCCTGACGATCGCCACCAAATACTGGCGGCTGACCCAGCAGTTCTTCTCCGGCAATCACGGCATCCAGCTCTACCGCATCGTCGAAAGCCTGGGGGCCACCGAGGGTGCGCCGGCCTCCGGCTCGGCCGACATCATCGTCGACATCACCTCGACGGGCTCGACACTGGTCGCCAACCACCTGAAGATCCTGTCCGATGGCGTGATCCTGAAATCGGAAGCCTGCCTCGTGCGCGCCCGCAAGGCCGAACATGAAGGCAACGCTGTGGTGGCCGAGATCATCGAAGCGGTACGCGGCGCGCTCTGAGGCGCGCCCTTTCAGCCAGGAAAGTTTTCGTCGGCACCTGACATCATCGGGTCTAGCGCCCTATCTGTGAACTCCTACACCAAGGAGCTTTCATGTCCGATCTGTCCGCCTTCCCCATCACCCAGAAATGGCCCGCCAAGAACCCCGAGATCCTCCAGCTCTATTCGCTGCCGACGCCGAACGGCGTGAAGGTGGCGATTGCTCTGGAAGAACTCGGTCTTGCCTATGAGCCGCATCGCATCGAGTTCGGGCCTGATGGCGTGAAGTCGCCGGAGTTCATTTCGCTCAATCCGAACGGCCGCATTCCGGCGATCATCGATCCCAACGGTCCTGACGGCAAGCCGATCGGCCTCTTCGAATCGGGCGCGATCCTCGTTTATCTCGCGGAGAAGACCGGCAAGCTGATCCCGGCCGATACCGCCGGGCGCTACGAGACGCTGGCCTGGGTGATGTTCCAGATGAGCGGCGTCGGGCCGATGTTCGGCCAGTTCGGCCATTTCCACAAGTTTGCCGCCGACAAGGTCGCCAACAATCCCTATCCCGCCGAGCGCTACCGCGAGGAATCGCGGCGCCTGCTCTCCATTCTCGAAGAGCGGCTGAAAGATCGCCAGTGGATCATGGGTGACGAATACACCATCGCCGACATCACGACCTTCCCGTGGATCCGCGGTGCCGACATCTTCTATGGCGGCCGCGAAGCGCTGGGTTATGCCGATTTCCCCGCCGTCATGAACTGGGTGGCGCGCTGTGTCGCCCGCCCGGCAAGCCAGAAGGGCCTCGAAATTCCCGCCAAGGCCTGACGCAAACGAAAAATCCGGCGGCGTGGCGGCGGGGTGGCGCCCCCCGCCGCCGCGCGCGACCGCGGGGGAAACCGGCGCGGGACGGCAGATCGGGCCGGGGAGACGGGGGGTTGTGGGCGGCGGTCCGGCCGCATTCGCCCTCGTTGCCAAATTGCGTGCGCTGAAGGACGAGCGGCCGATCACCATCATCGCCGCCGAAGCGAGCCATCCCTACCAACGACCGCCGCTCTCGAAGAAGTACCTGCTCGGCGAGGCCGACCTCTCCCGCCTGATGTTCCGCCCGGAAAACTGGTATCCCGACAACAATGTCGAGATCCGCCTCTCCACCGAGGTGACGGCGATCGACCGCGAGGCCAAGACCGTGACGCTCAGCGACGGTTCGACGCTGCATTACCAGTTCCTGGCGCTGGCGACGGGTGCGACGCCCCGCCGTCTGCCGGCCGAGATCGGTGGCGATCTCGATGGCGTCTTCACCGTGCGCGATTACCGCGATGCCGACCGCCTTGGTCTGGAAATGCAGGAGGGCCGCCGGGCGCTGGTCATCGGCGGCGGCTATATCGGGCTGGAAGCGGCCGCCGTCGCGCGGGGCAGGGGGCTCCATGTCACCGTCATCGAAATGGCCGACCGCATCCTCGCCCGCGTCGCCTCGCCGGCGACGGCGACCATTCTCAAGGCCATCCACAATGCCCGCGGCGTCGATGTGCGAGAAAAGACCGGCCTCGTGCGCCTGCTCGGCGAAAACGGCCGCGTCACCGGCGCGGAGCTGACCGACGGCTTCGTGCTGCCCGTCGACGTCGTGATTGCCGGCATCGGCGTGACGGCCAATGACCAGCTTGCCCGCGATGCCGGCCTCGAGGTCACCAACGGCATCGTCGTCGATGCCCATGCCCGCACCTCCGATCCCGCGATTTTTGCCATGGGCGACTGCGCCGTCTTGCCCTTCGAGGGCAATCGCGTCCGGCTCGAATCCGTGCAGAACGCCGTCGATCAGGGCGAGGCCGCGGCCGCCGTCATCGCCGGCGGCGATGCGCCCTATGCGCCGAAGCCATGGTTCTGGTCGGACCAGTATGATGTGAAGCTGCAGATCGCCGGCTTCTGCATGGGCTTCGACGATACGTTCGTGCGCCCCGGCCAGCGCGAGGGCAGCGTTTCCGTCTGGTATTTCCGGGACGGCAGGCTCATCGCGGTCGATGCGGTCAACGACGCCAAGGCCTATGTGGTCGGCAAGAAGCTGATCGAGATGGGGCGCACGCCGGAAAGGGCAGCGCTGGAAGACCCGGGGACAGACCTCAAGGCGTTGACGCTGTAGGGTATTTCCGGCCGAAGCGTGATCGCGTCGGCGTTGGAAAATGCTCTGTGGCCGGTTGCCCGGGACGTCTGCGCCGCAACGGTTGTGCTATGCAGCTGTCGCGGACTGAAACAGTTGCATCGTTTTGACATTCGTTAAGTATGATAAAAGGCGGGTTCGCCGGATATCGTGCAATACTTTCTGAATTCACTCATTTTTCAGGGTTCTCCGGCTGAGTGGGGCGACATAGCAGCTCCCACCCGGTGAAATCCTTCATGCTCCGTATCCTGACTTGCCTGACTGTCGAGCACGACCTTCGTCTCGTGCTGCTCGCGGCGCTGATCTGCTTCCTCTCCTGCTATGTCGCGGTGACATTGACGCAGCGCGCGCTGGTCGCCACGGGTACGGCACGCAATCTCTGGCTGGGGGCCGCCGGCACATCGAGCGGTTTCGGCATCTGGGCGACGCATTTCATCGCCATGCTCGCCTATGATCCCGGCATGGCCATGGGCTTCAACATGGAGCCGACGCTGATCTCGCTCGGCGTTGCCATCGTCGTCACGACGATCGGCCTTGCGATCGCCACCTATATCGGCGGCCGTAGCGCGGTCGTGGCGGGTGGTCTGCTGCTCGGCGCCGGCATCGCCTCGATGCACTATATCGGCATGTCCGCAGTGGAGCTGCCGGGCGTGCTGACCTGGGACTTGCCCTATGTCGTGGCCTCGGTCGTCTGCGCCGGGCTTTTGGGCTCGCTTTCGCTGGTCTTTTGCGTGCGCCCGCGACAGCGGGTGCGCGACCGGGCTCTGGCAACCGGCCTGATGGCGCTCGGCGTCGTCTCGCTGCATTTCACTGCCATGGCTGCCGTGCGCATAGAGCCGGGCCTGATGCCGATCAGCGACGATACGATGATCTCGACGAGCCTCATGGTGCCGCTGATCGCCGTCGTCGCCTTCTCGCTGCTCTTCACCGGCCTGACGGCGGCGGTCTTTGCCCGCCAGGCCGAGCTTGCGGCGAATGAAAGCACGCGCCAGTTCGCCATGCTCGTGCAGGGCGTCAAGGACTATGCCATCTACATGCTCGATCCCGATGGCCGCGTCGCCAACTGGAACGAGGGCGCCGAACGCAACAAGGGTTACAAGGCGCACGAAATCGTCGGTCGCCACTTCTCGCAGTTCTACAGCGCCGACGATCGTCTCGCCGGTCTGCCGGAACGGGCTCTGCGCATCGCGCGTGAAGAGGGCCAGTACGAAAACGAGGGCTGGCGTTACCGCAAGGACGGTTCGCGCTTCTGGGCGAATGTCGTGATCGATCCGATCCACGACGGCAGCGGCACGCTTGTCGGCTATGCCAAGATCACCAAGGACGTGACGAAGGAAAAGGCCAATGCCGACCGGCTGGCCGAGGTCACCAAGAACCTCGACCTTGCGCTCGAGAACATGTCGCAGGGCCTCTGCCTGTTCGACAAGGACGAGCGCCTGCTCATCGCCAACAAGCGCTATAGCGAGATATTCAATTTCCCGGAGGGCCGTATCCAGCCGGGCATGACGCTGCGCGAGATCGTCGATCAGGGCGTTGCCGATGTCTTCACCGATCCTGATGTCTGGAAGCCGCGGGCGCGTGACATGTATGCCCGTCGCCGCGCCGCCATTCAGGCCAATGACGGTGGCGCGATCGTCGAGACGCTGTCCAGCGGCGTATCGGTGCAGCTGCGCTATCGCACGCTGCCGGACGGCGCCTGGGTCGCGACCTATGAGGATATTTCCGAACGGCTGCGCTCCGAGGAGCAGATCTCCTTCCTCGCCCGTCACGACAGCCTGACCGGCCTGCCGAACCGCGCGAACTTCAATACCGGCCTGGAAGCCGATCTCGTCGCCGCACGCCGCTCCGGCGGCCAGGTCGCGGCCATCGGTATCGACCTCGACAAGTTCAAGGAAATCAACGACACGCGCGGCCATGCCGCGGGCGACGAGGTTTTGACCACGCTTGCCCGGCGCATGCAGGCCTGCCTGCGGGCCGACGAGACCGTCGCGCGCTTCGGCGGCGACGAATTTGCCGCGGCCAAGCGTTTCGAGGACATGGCCGATCTTACCGACTTCCTCCAGCGCCTCGAAACCTGCCTCAACGAGGAGATCCGCATCGATGGTTATGGCATCAAACCCGGCGCGAGCCTTGGCGTTGCCATCTATCCGCAGGATGCCGACACTGTCGAAACGCTGATCAACAATGCCGACCTGGCCATGTACCGCGCAAAGGATGCGCTTACGGAATCGGTCTGCTTCTACGAGGTCTCGATGGATGAGGCCGCGCGCAGCCGCCGCCTGATCGCAAACGATCTCTGGCAGGCCGTCGAGCGCAAGGAATTGCAGCTGCATTACCAGGTGCAGAAGGCGGTCACGTCGGGCGAGACGATCGGCTATGAGGTGCTGCTGCGCTGGCATCATCCCGTGCGCGGCACGATCCCGCCATCGGAATTCATCCCGATTGCCGAAGAATGCGGCGCCATCCTGCCGATCGGCGAATGGGTGCTGCGCGAAGCCTGCCGCGAGGCCGCGACCTGGGACAACGCGTACAAGATCGCCGTCAACCTCTCGCCCGTCCAGCTCGGCAATGCCGATGTCGCCGATCTCGTGCACCGGGTGCTCCTGGAAACCGGTCTCAGCCCGCGCCGGCTGGAGCTTGAAATCACGGAATCGACGATCATCGGCGACAAGGAGCGCGCACTCAACACGCTGCGCCGTATCAAAGCCTTCGGCGTCACCATCGCCATCGATGATTTCGGTACGGGTTACTCGTCGCTCGAAACGCTGCGCGCCTTCCCCTTCGACAAGATCAAGCTCGACCGCAGCTTCATGAGCGAGGTGGAGGCAAGTCCGGAGGCGAAGGCCATCATCCGCGCCATCCTGGCGCTCGGCCAGACATTGCGCGTGCCGGTTCTTGCCGAAGGCGTGGAGACCCGAAGCCAGCTCGACATCCTTCTCGACGAAGGCTGCGACGAGGCGCAGGGCTACTTCCTGGGACGTCCGATGCCGGTGGAGCGTATCCGCGTCGACACGGAGAAGAGCGAGGCGGCCTAAAGCCGCCTTCTACTGCCGCTTGAAGCGCCGCCCGACCAGATCGATCTGGAAGCGCGGGAAGATGAAGACGCCGATGATCGTGCCGGCGTATTTCTCCTCGAGACCCGTCGATTCTCCGACGCAGAACACCGGCTGGCGCGGCGCGCCGTCGAGGTGGATCGTCGTGGAAAAGCAGAAGGACGAGGAGGAGGCCGCGGCCTGCTCGAAGAGTTCCAGCACGCGGGTGCGGTCGAGCGGCTCGTAGCAGCGGATGAGATTGAGCAGCCCGCAGGTGCGCTGCGTCAGGCCATGCGCCTGCGTCGCCTTCTCGCCCAGCGTGAACAGACCGTTGGAAAGATCGCCGGTCCAGCGCTCCGTCACGCAATATTGCGTCAACAGCTCGTTGTCCGTCTCGTCGAACTCCATCGAACCCGGAAGAAAGGGCGATGAGAGATCAGTCTTGGTTATTTTGAACACCTACGACCTCAGGCAGTTGCTCGAATTTGACCGGCACGTTGCGGCTCGCAGGCACGCAACACGCTAAAAAGCAGTGCCGGCTGACCTCTTCGAAGTCTGCCGCCCCACTTTCTCATGAACTGAACTGCATCCGGCTCCGTCTGTGCATGCGGGTCGGACGTACGCGACAAAACCACCGCTGCCTCTCCATCCAGGTCGTCGGCGGTTTTCATCAAAATCGTTCGGGATGTCTGGCTGCACGATAAGCGGCAAGAGTGATGCCGTTCCCCAGCGCCTGAACCCCCTGTGAATCTTTAAAGTTCACTTGGAGCGTCTTTATAGTGGGTTTTTTGATACCATCAACGGCTTTTTGATAATTATTGTACAAACGGTCAAAATCTTTTTTCCGGAAACGATACAGTCCCGGCGGCACCTGACAAATGAAAAGGGCGGCCCGAAGACCGCCCTTTCCAGAACTGAACCGGATGGCTCAGATGCAGGACCCGAAGGTCTTACATCATGTCCATGCCGCCCATGCCGCCCATGCCGCCAGGCATACCGCCCGGTGCATCCTTCTTCGGCAGTTCGGCGATCATGGCTTCCGTCGTGATCAGCAGCGAGGCAACCGAAGCTGCGTTCTGCAGAGCCGTGCGGACAACCTTGACCGGGTCGACGATGCCGAGTGCGATCAGGTCGCCGTATTCGCCGGTCTGGGCGTTGTAGCCGTAGTTGTCTTCGTTCTTGTCGAGGATCTTGCCGACGACGATCGAAGCTTCGTCACCAGCGTTTTCGGCGATCTGGCGAACCAGGGCCTGAAGCGCCTTGCGAACGATGTTGATGCCAGCTTCCTGGTCATCGTTTTCGCCCTTGGCGGAGATCTTCGTGGAAGAACGGAGCAGGGCTACGCCGCCGCCCGGTACGATGCCTTCCTGAACAGCAGCGCGCGTCGCGTTAAGGGCGTCGTCGATGCGGTCCTTCTTTTCCTTGACTTCGACTTCCGTCGAGCCGCCGACGCGGATGACGGCAACGCCGCCAGCGAGCTTGGCAAGACGTTCCTGCAGCTTCTCGCGGTCGTAGTCGGAGGTGGTTTCTTCGATCTGGGCCTTGATCTGCGCGACGCGGCCTTCGATTTCAGCCTTCTGGCCGGCACCGTCGACGATCGTCGTGTTTTCCTTGGAGATCGAAACCTTCTTCGAACGGCCGAGCATGTCGAGCGTTACGTTTTCGAGCTTGATGCCGAGGTCTTCGGAGATGACAGTGCCGCCCGTCAGGATGGCGATGTCTTCCAGCATGGCCTTGCGGCGGTCGCCGAAGCCAGGAGCCTTCACAGCCACGACCTTCAGGATGCCGCGGATGGTGTTGACCACCAGCGTGGCCAGGGCTTCGCCTTCGACTTCTTCGGCAATGATCAGCAGCGGACGGCCGGCCTTTGCAACTTGCTCCAGGGTAGGCAGCAGGTCGCGGATGTTGCTGATCTTCTTGTCGAACAGCAGCACGAAGGGGTTGTCCAGAATGGCCGATTGCTTTTCTGGGTTGTTGATGAAGTAGGGCGACAGGTAGCCGCGGTCGAACTGCATGCCTTCCACGACGTCCAGTTCGGAGTCGAGGGACTTGCCGTCTTCCACGGTGATCACGCCTTCCTTGCCAACCTTGTCCATGGCGTCAGCGATCAGCTTGCCGATGGTTTCGTCGGAGTTGGCCGAGATCGAGCCGACCTGTGCGATTTCCTTGGAGGTGGTGGTGGGCTTGGAAGCCTTCTTCAGCTCGATCACCAGGGCCGTCACGGCCTTGTCGATACCGCGCTTCAGGTCCATCGGGTTGATGCCGGCGGCCACGTACTTGAAGCCTTCGCGCACGATGGCCTGGGCCAGCACGGTGGCAGTGGTGGTGCCGTCACCAGCGTTGTCGCTGGTCTTGGAGGCCACTTCCTTCACGAGCTGGGCGCCCATGTTCTGCAGCTTGTCCTTGAGTTCGATTTCCTTGGCCACGGACACACCGTCCTTGGTCACAGTAGGGGCGCCGAACGAGCGCTCCAGCACCACATTGCGGCCCTTGGGGCCCAGGGTCACCTTGACCGCATTGGCCAGAATGTTCACGCCTTCAACCATGCGTGCGCGGGCTTCGCCGCCGAAAACTACGTCTTTTGCTGCCATTTGGAGCTCCTGAAATTTAACTGAATCAATTACTGGCTTGGGGGAGAGGGGAAAGCGTAGCGAGCAGGTGCCAGGCTAGGCGCACGGAGCACAGCAACCGGAACGTACTTCCTGTACGTGAGGATTGCGAGCACCGCCCAACGACGCATGGCGCCTGCGCAGTAGCTTTACTTCTCCACCACGGCGAACAGGTCGTCTTCCTTCATGACCAGCAGCTCGTCGCCCTTGATCTTGACGGTCTGGCCCGAGTACTTGCCGAACAGAACGCGGTCGCCGACCTTCACGTTCAGGGCGAGCAGTTCGCCCTTGTCGTTCTTCTTGCCGGGGCCGACGGCCAGCACTTCACCTTGATCGGGCTTTTCAGCGGCGTTGTCGGGGATCACGATGCCGGAGGCGGTCGTGGTTTCGCTTTCGATACGCTTGACGATCACGCGATCGTGCAGGGGGCGAAGATTCATTGCATTGCTCCTGGGTCAAAAAATTACCGACAGTACGAAGCGCCTGAACAGGGCCAGGCGCTACCAAACTCCATCCAACAAGGGAGTGTTAGCACTCCGTTGCAGTGAGTGCTAATGATACGGGCATTTGTTGCCGTTTCAAGACATGGGGTGATTGGAAGGGTGTCAAACACGCTTCCAGTTGTGCCGATGGCTTGCAAGGGGTCGGGCCGATCCACCCCATTTTTGCGCAGGAGCAGGGAAATCCCTCACCCCTGCGGGGTGGGGCGCAGGAAGCCATCCATGGGTACCTTGCGCTGTCTTGACGCTCGTCGCCATCGCATTGCGGCTTGCCGCTTCGTGCCCCTGGCGCCGCTGGCTGGCTGAGGGGCACACGGGGCGCATCCCGCCACGGTCCGGCTCCCGGAGGTTGCGGTACGGCTTTTCCCGCCCCACGCGATCAGGCGCCAAGCGCCCAGCCAATCTTTCTTTTTTACTTTTTTGAGGGAACCGATGAAACATCTGATGACGAAAAAGCCTTTGAGCACTGCCGTTGCCCTGGGTGCTGCTGCCCTGTGCTGTGCTTTTGCGATGACTTCTGCCCACGCTGTGCAGCCCGCCATCTCCATGGGCTACGACCATGCCCTCGTGTTGCGTGCCGACGGCACGGTCTGGTCGTGGGGTTACGGCAATGGCGGGCAACTGGGCCTTGGCAATTCCAGCACCCGCACGTCGCCCACGCAGATCCCCTCGCTGCAGAACGTGGTCCAGGTGGTGGCACGGGGCTCATTCTCGATGGCGCTCAAGGCCGACGGCACCGTCTGGGCCTGGGGTGACAACTCGGGTGGCCGCACCGGCGGCAGTGGCA
>CBFGOD010000101.1:0-11764 GCA_965650295.1 uncultured Shinella sp.
GCCTCAAGGTCCTCAAGACCGAAGAGCCGGGTGGCCGCAAGGCCGGCATCAAGGTGAAGTCGGTGGCCGAACTGGTCGACAAGCTGAAAAACGAAGCCGGCGTGCTGTAAGAGCCAAGGAAAGGAATAGACCCCAATGACCATTCTTCTTCTGGCGGATCACGACACCGCAACCCTTTCGGACCAGACGGCCAAGGCCTTGACGGCCGCAGTCAAGATCGGCGGCGACGTGCATGTGCTTGTTGCCGGCAAGGGCGCCCAGGCTGCTGCCGATCAGGCTACGAAACTCTCGGGCGTCTCCAAGGTCCTGCTGGCCGACAGCGACGATCTGGCCAACAATCTGGCAGAACCGCTGGCAGCCCTGATCGTCTCGCTGGCGCCGGCCTATGACACGATCATCACGGCGGCGACCTCCGTCGGCAAGAACCTCGCACCGCGCGTCGCGGCCCTGCTCGACGTGGCCCAGATCTCGGAAATCACCGAGGTCGTCTCGGCCGACACCTTCAAGCGGCCAATCTATGCCGGCAATGCCATCCAGACCGTCCAGTCGAGCGATGCCAAGAAGGTTATCACCGTTCGCACGGCAAGCTTCGCCTCGACCGGTGACGGCGGTTCGGCTGCGGTTGAAACCGTCGCGGCTGCCGCCAATCCCGGCCTGTCCTCCTTCGTTGGCGATGCCTTGTCCTCCTCGGACCGTCCGGAACTGACGTCTGCCAAGATCATCATCTCGGGCGGTCGCGCGCTCGGCTCGTCGGAAAAATTCCAGGAGGTCATCCTTCCTGTTGCCGATAAGCTCGGTGCCGCCGTCGGCGCATCGCGCGCCGCCGTCGATGCCGGCTATGCGCCGAACGACTGGCAGGTTGGCCAGACCGGCAAGGTCGTCGCGCCGCAACTCTATATTGCCTGCGGCATTTCCGGTGCCATCCAGCATCTCGCCGGCATGAAGGACTCAAAGGTCATCGTCGCCATCAACAAGGACGAGGAAGCCCCGATCTTCCAGGTTGCGGACTACGGTCTCGTGGCTGATCTTTTTGAGGCACTACCTGATCTTGAGCAGGCCATCTAATCAACACAACATCAAATGGACCTGAAAATGAACACGTACATCCTCAACGTATCATGCGTATCCACCCGCGGAATTGTGGCCGCTATTACCGGGTTACTGGCGGACAAAGGCTGCAACATCGTTGACTCCTCGCAGTTCGACGATCTCAACACGGGTATGTTCTTTATGAGACTTACCTTCACCAGTGAACAAGGTGTAAGTATCCAGGAGATCACAGAGGCTTTTGAGCCCGTCCAAAAGAAGTTTGGCATGATCAGCGACTTCCATAGCGGCGACACAAAAATGAAGGTGTTGCTGATGGTGTCGCGTTTCGGCCATTGCCTCAACGATCTGCTCTACCGCTGGAAGATCGGCGCGCTGCCGATCGAGATCGTCGGCGTCGTCTCCAATCATTTCGACTACCAGAAGGTCGTCGTGAACCACGACATCCCCTTCCACCATATCCCGGTGACTAAGGCCAACAAGCCGCAGGCGGAAGCCCGTATTATGGACGTGGTTGAGCAGACCGGCACCGAACTCATTGTGCTCGCTCGCTACATGCAGATCCTGTCTGATCAGATGTGCCAGAAGATGTCCGGCAAGATTATCAACATCCATCATTCCTTCTTGCCGAGCTTCAAGGGCGCTAACCCCTACAAGCAGGCCTTCGAGCGCGGTGTGAAGCTGATTGGAGCGACGGCGCATTACGTTACGGCCGATCTTGACGAAGGACCGATCATTGAACAGGACGTCGCCCGCATCACTCATGCGCAGTCAGCCGAGGATTATATCTCGATTGGTCGTGATGTCGAAAGCCAGGTGCTGGCCCGCGCCATCCACGCGCACATCCATCACCGGACCTTCATCAACGGGAACCGCACGGTCGTATTCCCGGCGAGCCCAGGCTCCTACGTTTCGGAACGGATGGGCTGACCGATGGGGAATATTATCGACGGCAAGCAGATTGCTGGGTCTGTGATTGACTCGGTGAAGACCTCCACTAAGGTCCTGGAGAAGGAGGCGGGCGTCACACCTGGTCTTGCCGTTGTGATTGTCGGCAATGATCCAGCGAGCCGCGCCTATGTTGCGTCCAAAAGCAAGATGGCGAAGGAGTGCGGCTTCCTTTCCGTTCAGCACACGCTACCGGAAGAGACGACGCAAGAAGAGCTTGCGCGTCTGATCGAGACACTGAATGGCGATGAAGCGATCCACGGCATCCTTGTGCAACTGCCGCTGCCTAAGCATCTCAGCTCCGAGCCAGTCATTCAGTCGATCAGCCCGGAGAAGGATGTCGACGGCTTGCATGTTGTCAACGCCGGCAAGGTCGCGACGGGCGATCTGGATGGCGGGCTCCTCTCCTGCACGCCCGCTGGCGCGATGGTGTTCGTTCGCCGTGTCCACGGTCAAGACCTCTCAGGCCTCAACGCGGTCGTGATCGGCCGGTCCAACCTTTTCGGTAAACCAATGTCGGCCCTGCTGCTCGCCGCCAATGCCACGGTCACGACGGCGCATTCACGCACGAAAGACCTCGCCAGTGTCTGCCGAAACGCGGATATCCTTGTTGCCGCAGTAGGCCGTGCGGAGATGGTAAAGGCCGACTGGGTAAAGCCCGGCGCGACAGTCATCGATGTTGGCATCAACCGCGTTGATGCTCCGGAAAAGGGTGAGGGTAAGTCCCGCCTCGTCGGTGACGTCGCATTCGATGAATGCGCCAAGGTCGCCAGTGCCATCACCCCTGTTCCCGGTGGCGTCGGTCCGATGACAATCGCCATGTTGATGGCAAACACCGTTATCGCCGCCCACCGTAAGGCCGGCAAGACGCCACCAAAATTCTCGTAGGTAATGAGGCCCGTGCTAAATGAGAGAGATGCCTGAACGCGAAAGCATGGAATTCGACGTGGTGATCGTCGGTGCCGGACCGGCCGGTCTCTCGGCTGCGATCCGGCTGAAGCAGGTCAATCCGGAGCTGTCCGTCGTCGTGCTGGAAAAAGGCGCCGAAGTCGGCGCGCATATTCTGTCCGGCGCTGTGGTCGACCCTATTGGCATTGACCGACTTTTGCCGGGCTGGCGCGAGGAGACGGATCATCCCTTCAAGACGCTGGTGACCGACGACCAGTTCCTGCTGCTCGGGCCGGCCGGCTCCCTGCGTCTCCCCAATGCCGCCATGCCGGGCCTGATGAGCAATCACGGCAATTACATCGTTTCGCTCGGCAATGTCTGTCGGTGGCTGGCCACCAAGGCGGAGGAACTCGGCGTCGAGATTTACCCCGGCTTTGCCGCGACTGAAGTTCTCTACAACGACGCCGGTTCGGTCATCGGCGTGGCCACCGGCGACATGGGCATCGAGAAGAACGGCGAGCCAGGCCCGAGCTTTGCCCGCGGCATGGAGCTTCTCGGCAAGTACACGCTGATCGGCGAGGGCGTGCGCGGCTCGCTCGCCAAGCAGCTGATCGCGAAGTACGATCTCCAGAAGGATCGCGAACCGCAAAAATTTGGCATCGGCATCAAGGAACTCTGGCAGGTCAAGCCCGAGAACCACAAACAGGGCCTCGTCCAGCATTCGTTCGGCTGGCCGCTCGGCATGAAGACCGGCGGTGGCTCGTTCCTTTATCACCTCGAAGACAACACCGTCGCCGTCGGCTTCGTGGTCCACCTGAACTACAAGAATCCCTATCTCTACCCATTCGAGGAGTTTCAGCGCTTCAAGACGCATCCGGCCATTCGTGGCACGTTCGAGGGCGGCAAGCGGATTTCCTATGGCGCCCGCGCCATCACCGAAGGCGGCTGGCAGTCTGTGCCGAAGCTTACTTTCCCCGGCGGTGCGCTGATTGGCTGTTCGGCCGGCTTCGTCAACGTGCCGCGCATCAAGGGCAGCCACAATGCGGTGCTGTCGGGGATGCTGGCGGCCGACAAGCTGGCGGAAGCGATCGCGAGCGGTCGCGCCCATGACGAGGTGATCGAGATCGAAAACAGCTGGCGCGCCTCCGACATCGGCAAGGACCTGAAGCGGGTGCGCAACGTCAAGCCGCTGTGGTCGAAGTTCGGCACGGCGCTGGGCGTGGCGCTGGGCGGCCTTGACATGTGGATCAACCAGATCTTCGGCAGCTCGCCGTTGACGCTGAAGCACGGCAAGACCGACGCGGCTTCGCTGGAGCCTGCGGCCAAGCACAGGAAGATCGACTATCCCAAGCCCGACGGCGTGCTGACCTTCGACCGCCTGTCGTCGGTGTTCCTGTCCAACACCAATCATGAGGAGGACCAGCCGGTCCATCTGAAGGTGAAGGACATGGACCTGCAGAAACGGTCCGAGCACGATATCTATGCCGGCCCGTCGTCGCGCTACTGTCCGGCGGGCGTCTACGAATGGGTGGAAAAGGATGGCAGGCAAGTCTTCGTCATCAACGCCCAGAACTGCGTCCACTGCAAGACCTGTGACATCAAGGACCCCAACCAGAACATCACCTGGGCTCCGCCGCAGGGTGGCGAAGGGCCTGTTTACTCGGAGATGTAGGGACGATGAAAATTGAAGAATATACCGAGAAGCTGCGAGAGGCTCATTTTGGGGAACTCGTCGGTGAAATATTGTTTAGAGAGATGGCAATTCTCTTCCCCGATAAGGCACAAGATTTTCAGACGCTCTCAATAGTAGAGCAACTCGTCGGAAATGCCCTTGGTGAACTCCTGGAGCGATACCAAGTGCGACCGGTGGAGAACGCGCGTGTTATTGAACTTACCAGGCACCTTCTCGCAGACATACAGCCGGACGATTGGAACGGCTGGCTACATCAGTTTCGCGAAGTTCTAAAACCATTTGTGCAGGAATTTGACGACCTGTACATTCACGGCCCGTCATCAGATTTAGTGCAATTGCGTTTACTGCGCGATCACGAGCGCATGTTGTTGTACTACGTTGATCTTGAGATCGCCGGACACGACGGCCTATCTGTCATTCAGTCCTTCCTTGGAAAGCTTCAATTGTCGAGGCAATTAGTAGTTCCATAAACTACGCTATGCGATATGTTATAACATGACATAATCGAATACTGACTACCAGCCTCCTCCCGGGGCACCTTGGCTGCCGTCGCACAGGTCTCGGCGGCAGCCATTTTTCTCAGGAGCATCGCCGTCTTGACTTCTAACGAGACCTCAATGCTGGCGTCCGGTACCAAACCTGCCGCCGACCGCGCCGCAACCGAGGGCAATTTTAGTCATGAAGGAACGAATACTCTCGCCACTTGAAAAGACCTGCCTTCGGTGGATTTCCCGAGGCAGGACCGTCGCCGAAATCGCTTCGATTGAGGGCAAAAGCGTTGCCGACATCGAGAGTTGCCTGCAAAGTGCGTTCGTCGCACTGAAGGCAAAAACGATAAAGGAGGCGCTTCAGAAAGCGGACCTCAATGAGTCCAATTGACTTCATCGATTTCTACAGGCGCTCTTGCCGTCGGCTTGAAAAAGGAACCGACCTTGCTGCCTAGAGCGGCGGGAAGCAACTCGCGCAATTGTGAAAGCCTTGCGCAGACCTGCGTCACCAGCAGAAGCATGCCAATCCCGCTCTCTTGTGATGGCGTCCTGGCCCAGTGCCGGATCTTCCACGATCAACCCACAAGGGGTCCGCTAGCAAGCTGCGGCCGCTCCGGCTTCGCGTCGCGGTGATCGCGCCCGGAACCGGGCCTTTTGAGGAGCCATCGAGCGGGAATTGGCCCGCTCCCGGATGGAGCCTCTCAAATGTCGCACGATCTTTCCCTCGCACAGTCGCACGCCTTCCAGCTCTCCCGCGACCTGATGGTCCCAGTCACGGTCTTCGAAGTCGACGGCGAGTACGGCGTCCTGCCCTCTGACGAGATCGACGCCGACGACGATCTTGCGATCGTACACGAATTTTTCCCGTGGCCGGCGCATTGAGCCGGCCTTTGCCTTTGGCGTGCCGCTTGCGCGCTGCAGGCCGCAAGGGAGGCTTCGCCGCGGCCGACTTGATCATTGCATGATCCGACAATTGCCAGCCGTGCCCCTGCCGCCTTTGCTCTTCGCGGCTGGCCGAAGGGCGCCCGCAAAACGACGGGCAAGGAAAGGCAATGGAGGCCGATCGCTGGGCGATCGGGAGCAAAATGAAGAGAAGAGACATAGAAGCGCTGCGGGAACGGGTAAGCTGCGCGGCTGTTCTTGAACAGGCGCGGTTCGCCATCGACATCAAGGAAAGCACCCGGCGGGCAGTCAAGTTTCGCCGTGGCGCTGAAATCATTATCGTCACGCATGAGGGGCGCGGGTGGTTCGATCCGCTCAGCGATGCGAAAGGCGACGTGTTCGGGCTTGTCGAGCATCTCGACCATGTCGGTTTTCTCGAAGGCGTCGAGCGGGTCGCTGACCTGGTTGGTTTCGAGATCACGGAACCGGAGTGGAAGCCTGTGATGCATGATAGAGGATTCCACCCCTCTCTCGCTGAGCGTTGGCAGGCGCGCCGCAGACCATGGCCCGGATCCTCGACATGGCGTTACCTCAATGGCGATCGCTGGCTGCCGGCACTTTTGCTCCGCGCGGCGATCAAAGGCGACCTTCTGCGGGAAGGGCCATACGGGAGTATGTGGGCAGCTCATACGGACGATGCTGGCCTAGTGACCGGCTGGGAGGCACGAGGTCCGCAATACAGAGGGTTCGCCTCTGGGGGTAACAAGGTTCTTTTCCGGCTCGGGCCTCCGACCGCGTTGCGCCTGGCGGTCACGGAAGCCACGATCGATGCCATGAGTCTCGCGGCAATCGAAGGGTTGCATGATGGCACGCTCTATCTCAGCACCGGCGGCGGATGGTCGCCGGCCACGCAAGCCGCGCTGAGGGAATTGGCCTCCAGACCTGACGCTCTGTTGGTCGCGGCGACGGACGCCAACTCTCAGGGCGATCTGTTTGCCGCGCGGTTGCGGGCGCTGGCCGAGGACGCCGGGTGCGACTGGACGCGGCTGCGGCCGCCCGAGGAGGACTGGAACGAGACTCTGAAAATCAGGGAAAATGAAAAACGGGAAAAAACGGAAGGAGACGTGCCGCATTCGCACCGCCCGCGTCAAGGGAGGCTTCGCCCGGCGGAGCCGGCCTTTGACCCGGCCGGACACGATGCCGGCGGCTCGGAAGGGGTCATGAAGGATTGAAGGGGATGGCGAGGTCGAAATGACGGCGCCGCACTTCGGTCCGAAAACGCGCAAGGAGCCGCAGATGATCCCCTCTCCCGCAACCGCCAAGGTTTTTCAGGGCGTCGCAAGCCGCCAGCAGATGTTCCGCATGTTCGACCGTCACGCCCAGCGCCCTAACCGTTGGGACGATGATTCCGCGCCGCTCTACTCGGGCGAATGGTTCGAGATCGGCGAGACCGAACATGACTATATGTTCGAGATCCTGCCGCCGTTGTGGATCAGAGGGTCGATGTTTGCGATGCGCGAATTCATGGCCGGCTCGGTGACATCAGTGTTCTTCGCGCTCAGGATCGACGAAGTCATCCGCTATTTCCATGGCTACTGTGATCTTTCCGACAAGACATCCGTCGAACGCATGCGCGTTACCATCATCGAGCGCGAAAGCCGTCCGGCCCGGGCGATGACGCGGCAGGAGCGGCTCGAGCATATCTGGAGCACGACTGCCGACGATTACCGCGGCTATGCCGGAGACAGGTGGCCGGAGTCCGCTCGAGGCAAGCGCACCGTCGTACTCTATGGCGGCAACGAGGGCGCGACTTTCCTGAAGCTGCTCGACGAACTCACCGACGGGGAGATTGCTGCAAAGCTGCCGGTGCACCTTCGCCACCTTCCCTCCCCGATCGCCGCGTGAGGAGGAGGCTATGTTCACTTTCAGCGTGATCGAGGTCCGTGATGTGATCGCGCGCGGACGCAGTGACGCGGAAGCCAATGGCGGCTTCCGCAATCCCCACTACGGTCTCCTCCCGGGCCAAGACGAGAAGCCCGGTCTGTGGATCGTCGGCGACGAAGGCGTCTATCTGCTTTCCAACGGCAAACTGGCGGAGGGCCAAAAGGCGCTCGTCGTCTATGCCGAGGAGTGCGATCCGAAGACCAATCCGGACTGCTGGCATTACAAGCGCCGGTATTTCGGGGGAGACGACGGCATCGTCTTCATCGACGCTGAGAGCCTGGAAGTCATGCATTCCACGAACCCGGCGGCCACGCATCTGCGAGCTGAGTTTGCGACGGAAACAATGCAGCTCTCCGTAGTCACGCGCTCGTAGCTCGCGATCGCTCCCGCCGGACGAACCAGGCCCAAATTCCCACAATTCATTTTCATCCGCCTTCGTAGCCACGGGACCTGTCCTGCGGGCGATGGCGCACATCCTCGAAAAGGAGCTTCCATGTCCCACGATTCCTTCACCCTCGACATATCAGGCAGCACTGCATTGTCGTCTGGCCTTGGCCTGGGCGCCACCGCGTTTGGTGGTTTCGCTGCCAATGACGACGATCCCGATCCGCCGCCGCCCTCCCCTACGCCGTCATCGCCTCTGCCAGTTGCGAAGCAGCCGGCGCCGCGGAGACAAGGCGGGCGGGCCAACTTCTATCTCGACGACGGTGACGATCGCGGCTTGGCCGCGACCTGGAAGGAACGGGCGAAGGCGAATGTCCGAGCTATCCTCGTCGCCGGCGAAATCGAGAAGCAGGATCGACCCGCCACCCGTGACGAGCAAGCGAGGCTGATCCGCTTCACCGGTTTTGGCGCAGCGGAACTCGCAAACGGCATGTTCCGGCGTCCAGGCGAAGTCGATTTCCGGGAAGGCTGGGACGACCTCGGCAGTTCGCTGGAAAGCGCCGTCACCGATGCCGACTATGCTTCGCTCGCGCGCTGCACCCAGTATTCGCACTTCACTCCTGAGTTCATCGTTCGGGCCATCTGGGCGGGCTTGCGGCGGCTCGGCTGGCGTGGGGGCCGCGTGCTTGAGCCGGGGGTTGGCACGGGCCTGTTTCCGGCGCTGATGCCAAAGATGCTCAGAGAAACAAGCCACGTCACCGGCATCGAACTCGATCCAGTGACGGCACGGATTGCCCGGCTGCTTCAGCCGACGGCGCGGATCATCAACGCCGACTTCGCGCGCACCGATCTTAATGCGATCTATGATCTCGCGATCGGCAATCCACCCTTCTCCGACCGAACAGTTCGGTCGGATCGGCAGTACCGTCCGCTTGGTCTGCGGCTGCACGACTACTTTATCGCCCGCTCGATCGATCTCTTGAAGCCCGGTGCACTCGCCGCGTTCGTGACAAGCAGCGGCACGATGGACAAGGCGGACAGCACAGCTCGAGAGCATGTCGCCAGGTCCGCCAATCTGGTCGCAGGCGCCCGCTTCCCCGAGGGCAGCTTCCGCCGCGACGCTGGCACGGATGTGATCGTGGACATCCTGTTCTTTCGCAAGCGCAAGGCCGGCGAGCCTGAGGGTGATCTGTCGTGGCTCGATCTGGAAGAGGTGTGCCCGGCCACATCCGACGAGGGTGCAATCCGCGTGAACCGCTGGTTCGCCCGGCATCCGGACTTCGTGCTCGGTGAGCACGCCTTGACGTCTGGCCCGTTCGGCGAGACCTATACGTGCCATCCACGCGCCGGTGAAGATCTCGAAACGGCACTTAAGGCCGTGATCGCTCTTCTTCCGGAGGATCTGTATGACGGTGAGCCGACGCGGATCGATATCGATCTGGAAGAGGAACTGAGCGAGACCGTCGAACTCCGCTCCGGCAACGACAAGGTCCGCGAAGGCAGCTTCTACCTCAATAACCGCCACGGTCTCATGCAAATGATCGACGGAGCACCATTCGCGGTTTCGGTGCGGAAAGACAGGTCAGGCGACGGCCTGTCCGAAAAGCATGTCCGGATCATCAAGAAGCTGATCCCGATCCGCGACGCCGTGCGCGAGGTGCTGAAAGCGCAGGAACGCGATCAGCCGTGGCGGGATCTGCAGATTCGGCTGCGCATCGCCTGGTCGAGCTTCGTCCGAGACTTCGGGCCGATCAACCACACGACGGTTTCGATCTCGGAGGATGAGGACAGCGGCGAGGTCCGCGAGACCCATCGTCGTCCGAATATTCAGCCGTTCCTGGACGACCCGGATTGCTGGCTGGTCGCCTCGATCGAAGACTATGACCTCGAAACGGATACTGCAAAACCCGGTCCGATCTTCTCGGAGCGGGTCATCTCTCCTCCGGCACCACCCGTCATCACCAGTGCTGCCGATGCGCTCGCCGTCGTTCTCAACGAGCGCGGCCGCGTCGATCCCGAACATATAGCCGAGCTTTTGCATCGCGACCCCGACGCTGTGATCGGCGAACTCGGTGACGCCATTTTCCGCGATCCCGTCGATGGCTCCTGGCAGACATCTGACGCTTACCTTTCAGGCCCGGTCCGCACGAAGCTAACGGTCGGCGAAGCGGCGGCCACGCTCGATCCGTTATACGAGCGCAATGTCCGCGCGTTGCAGGATGTCCAGCCCGCGGACCTCCGTCCCTCAGACATCACCGCCCGTCTCGGCGCGCCATGGATCCCGGCTGCCGATGTCGTCGCCTTCGTGCACGAGACGATGGATGCCGACATCCGGATCCACCACATGCCGGAGCTCGGGTCATGGACCGTCGAGGCACGGCAGCTTGGTTACAACGCCACTGGCACCTCCGAATGGGGCACGGCGCGCCGCCATGCCGGCGAACTGCTGGCCGATGCCCTGAACAGCCGGGTTCCGCAAATCTTCGACGTCTTCAAGGATGTTGGCGGCGAACGCCGTGTCCTGAATGTCGTCGATACCGAAGCAGCCCGCGACAAGCTACAAAAGATCAGGCAAGCTTTTCAGAACTGGGTCTGGACCGATCCTAATCGGACCGACCGGCTGGCACGAGTCTACAATGACCGCTTCAACAACATCGCGCCTCGAAACTTCAACGGCTCGCACCTGCAATTACCCGGCGCCAGCGATGCCTTCCAGCTTTACGCGCACCAGAAGCGCGGAATCTGGAGGATAATCTCTTCCGGCTCGACCTATCTCGCGCACGCCGTCGGCGCCGGCAAGACGATGACCATGGCGGCCGCCATCATGGAACAGCGGCGTCTCGGCCTGATCGCCAAGGCGATGCTGGTCGTGCCAGGCCATTGCCTCGCACAGGCGGCGCGTGAGTTCCTCGCCCTCTATCCGAATGCTCGTATCCTCGTCGCCGACGAGACGAATTTCACCAAGGACAAGCGGGCACGTTTCCTGTCGCGCGCCGCCACGGCCACTTGGGATGCTGTTATCATCACCCATTCAGCCTTCAGGTTCATTGCTGTGCCGTCGGCGTTCGAGAGCCAGATGATCCAGGACGAGCTGGAGCTCTACGAGGATCTTCTGACCAAGGTGGACAGCGAAGATCGAGTGTCGCGCAAGCGGCTCGAGCGCCTGAAGGAAGGTTTGCAAGAGCGGTTGGAAGCGCTTTCCACCCGAAAGGGCGACCTTCTTACGATGTCGGAAATCGGCGTCGACCAGATCATCGTCGACGAGGCGCAGGAATTCCGCAAACTCTCTTTTGCGACCAATATGTCGACGCTCAAGGGCATCGACCCGAACGGATCGCAGCGGGCATGGGACCTCTATGTCAAGTCTCGCTATATCGAGACCAAAAACCCCGGCCGCGCGCTCGTGCTGGCCTCCGGCACGCCAATCACCAACACGCTCGGTGAGATGTTTTCGATCCAGCGCCTGCTCGGTCACGGGGCGCTGCGCGAA